>JAYEOH010000134.1:0-11144 GCA_034722775.1 Campylobacterota bacterium
GATCCGATAAAGTCACTGGATACACGCTTGTCATGATCAATTTCGATCAAACCGGAAAAGTTTCCTTTGGAAGCTGTTTCGAAAAGTGCATTGATCTCATCTACAGTGGTATCTTTTTTCAAATTAACAGTCAAATCTACGACTGAGACATCCGGAGTAGGTACACGCATAGCATAACCGTTGAGCTTGCCTTTGAGTTGTGGCATTACCAATGCGATCGCTTTGGCAGCACCTGTTGTTGTAGGGATCATATTGACCGCAGCCGCACGCGCACGACGCTTATCTTTGGCATGCTTGACATCGAGTACATTCTGGTCGTTAGTGTAGGCATGAATTGTTGTCATAAGACCATTTTCAATACCATACTCATCATCAAGTACTTTACAGATAGGAGCAAGACAGTTAGTAGTACAGCTTGCATTGGAGATGATAGCTTCACCCTTATAATCATCTGTATTGATGTTCAATACGAAAGTAGGTGTATCGTCTTTTGCCGGTGCAGACATAACGACTTTTTTGACACCGGAATGGAGGTGTTTTTGTGCACTCTCGGTTGTCAGGATCGCACCTGTACACTCGATAACCAACTCTGCACCTGTCGAACCGAAGTCAATGTTGGCATGATTTCTGTCGCTGAACATTTTGACTGGTGTGCCATTGAGTTCGATGATGTCGTCACTGATCACTTTTGCATCGATACCTGTGTGTACACTGTCATACTTGAAAAGGTACTCAAGCATATCCGGCTTGGATGTTGTATTGAGTGCTACAAGCTCGATATCGTCTCTGCTCATAATGATCTTTGCTACGATCATACCTATTCTGCCAGTTCCGTTGATTGCTACTTTTAGTGCCATATTATTTCCTTTGAATATTAATTTAAGCGGAATAATACACCTTTTTTATGGTGATTATCCTGTAAGTCTTGTTTATTTTTTCACATTTCGATAAAGAAAACCAATCTAAACCCTATAAGTGGTATCAAATTGGTTACAAAATTTACTAAAGCAGAGAAGAGACCAGTGCTTGCGCCTCTTTGAGTATCAACTCAAGATGTTCTTGCGAGATAAAGCTCTCAGCGTAGATCTTGTAGATATCTTCTGTGCCTGAAGGGCGCATCGCAAACCAGCCGTTTTTGCTGACGACTTTAAGTCCGCCGATCGCTGCGCCGTTGCCTTTGGCATGGGTCAAAATGTCTTCAACCGGTTCGCCTGCCAGTTCAGAGAGAGAAAGCTTCTCGGGATCGATTGCTTTGATGGCTGCTTTTTGTTCGACTGTCGCAGGTGCGTCGACTCTTTTATAGTAGGAGCGGCCAAATTTCTCTTCCAGTGCCGCATAGAGGAGAGAAGGATCTTTGCCCAGTTTCGCCCACATTTCCGCTGCGAGGAGATTGAGGATGATGCCATCTTTGTCTGTACTCCAGACTGTGCCGTCAAAACGGAGGAAAGAGGCACCGGCACTCTCTTCTCCGCCAAATCCGAGTGTTCCCTCAAAAAGTCCATCGACAAACCATTTGAATCCAACGGGTACTTCCAAAACTTCGACACCAAGATCTCCCGCAACTCTGTCGATCATCGCACTGGAAACCAGTGTTTTTCCGATCTTCAATCCTCTGTTCCAGTCCGGGCGATTGCCAAAGAGGTACCAGATCGCGACACTGAGATAATGGTTGGGGTTCATCAGACCCACGGTCGGTGTGACGATACCGTGACGATCAGAATCAGCATCATTGCCAAAGGCGATATCATACTTATCCTTGAGTGCCACAAGCGAAGCCATCGCCGAAGGACTGGAGCAGTCCATTCGGATCTTGCCATCATGGTCGAGTGTCATGAAGGAGAAGGTCGGGTCGATATATGGGTTGACAATATCCATATTAAGTCCATATATCTCATTGATCTTTTTATAGACATCAACACTGGCACCGCCAAGCGGGTCAACACCGATACGAATACCTGATTTTGCGATAGCATCCATATCAATGATTCGGGTTAATGCTTCGACATAAGGAGTGACATAATCATAGCTGTTGATGTAGTTACTCTTCAGTGCTTCTTCATACTGGAGTGTCGGGATAGTATCGATGCCCTGAGTCAATATCTCATTGGCACGGTTTTCGATCCAGGAAGTCGCATCGACATCCGCCGGCCCACCATTGGGCGGGTTGTATTTGAATCCGCCATCTTCCGGAGGATTGTGCGAAGGGGTGATGATGATGCCGTCTGCCTCTGCTCCGCCGTTTCTGTTGTGTTCCAAAATCGCAAAGGAGACTTGCGGTGTCGCAGTATAGCCATCCTCTTCCGCGATCAGAGTCTGTACACCATTGGCAGCGAGTACTTCGATCGCAGTGATCTGTGCAGGAGTCGAGAGTGCGTGAGAATCCTTACCTATAAAGAGTGGCCCGTCGATGCCCTCTTTTTTGCGGTACTCACAGGTCGCCTGCGTGACAGCACGGATATGTGCCTCATTGAAGCTTTTTTTGAAAGCCTTTCCCCGATGCCCGGAAGTACCAAATGTGACGCGTTCTCCAGTCACTGAAGGGTCCGGCTGTAAGCTATAATATGCTGAAATAAGTGCCGGTATATCTACCAGATCTTCTTTGGAGGCAGGCTCTCCTGCTCTTGGGTTTGTTGACATTATTCTCTCTCCTTACTTTTATGATAAGTTCATGATAGCACTTTACCACTTACCCTCTGCACAAATCAGGCAAATAGTATTTTCTATTCGAATATTTTAAAAAATATGATACACTTTAATAGGGATCTTACCAAACTAAATTGGAATCGGAGACTTCAGTCCCGAATAAGCCGAGGCTAAAGCCATCGGTTCCGAGTTTTTCAAGAACTATAATAAAAAAGATAAGGAAGAGATATGGCATATAATCTAACCGGCAAAATGGTTATCGCAATTTCATCCCGGGCACTTTTTGATCTGGAAAAAGAGAATCAAATCTTTGACGAGAAAGGTTTGGAGGCATTCTATCACTATCAACTCGAAAATGAGAATACGCCGCTGCATGTCGGGACAGCTTATCGTTTTGTCAAAAACTTTCTGAAAATAAATGCTGCCTTTGATGATAAACTTATTGAAGTGATCATCCTCTCGCGCAACAATGCCGCTACAGGCTTGCGGATACTGAACTCTATAGATAGGTATGACTTGGATATTCAGAGGGCCGGATGGACGGGAGGATCTCCTATATCACGCTATCTCAAAGCCTTCAAAGTTGACCTGCTGCTCTCTGCGCACGAAGAGGATGTGCAGGATGCGATCAATAGCGGAATTGCTGCTGCCAGGATACTTCCCTATATTTCAGGGGATGAAGAGGAGAGCGAAGAGGTGCGTATCGCTTTTGACGGGGATGCTGTTCTTTTCAGTGAAGAGAGTGAAAAGATTTATCAGGAGTTTGGACTCGATGCTTTTCTCTCTCACGAGAGAGCCAATGCCAAAAATCCGATGAGCGAAGGTCCTTTTGCCAAACTGCTTAAGGTGATCTCCAGTATACAGAAGCATTTTCCACTCGAAAAATCCCCGATCAAAACTGCATTGATCACCGCACGAAACTCCACGGCTCAGGAGCGCGTGATCCGTACACTCAACGCCTGGGATGTTCGTATCGATGAGGCATTTTATCTCGGCGGCATAGAGAAAGCTGATATCGTCAAGGCTTTTGGCGCAGATATATTCTTTGACGACCAGGATGTCCATCTCGAAGGTACGGCCAGGGATATCCCCAGTGCGAAAGTTCCCTACAGAGTTGTTTGACTACAGAGATGGCTGGAAGATGGTGGATTTTGAATAATTACAATCCTTCATCACCTCTCTCCAATCTCTTGAAAAATACTTTTCCATGACATGCTGCTTGTGCGGCACTTTGCAGTTGGAACAATCATTATGGATACTCCTGTCATCCTCAAAAGTACCATGATTTTTTGAATCGATACTGCAATAGCTGTAAAGTATTTTCCCATTCTCCTCCCTGATGCCGCTATCGCTGAAGCGAAAGTGCATACAGGCACAAAAATAGCAGTTAAGATTCTCCATTTTATGACACTTCTGATCTTTGGCGTAAAGCGGACAAAAATCAGGATGAGCAGTTTTCATATGGTCAAAATCAAAATATGCAATCAGTTCTTCTTTTGAAAGATGCTCCAGGTTTTTGACAATATCCATGTGTTTTTGAGCAAACTCTTCATACCACTCAGTGTAAGTCATAATCTATCGATTTCCCTCTGTTGCAGGCTTCAAAGTATTTTTTCCAATCTCTTCAAGAAAAGTTGTAGCATAGGCACCTTTGGGGAGGGTGAATCGAATAGTAAGCTTATGTGTATCTGCATCATACTGAGTGCTTACTTCTTCCGGCCAGATCCATGCAAAACGGCGATCTCCTTTGAGGGCACTTAGCTCTTCGTCATCATAAGGAGCTTCGAGGTGATATGCATCACTTTGTGATCTTGGGGCATGAGAGCCGCAGATGAGTCCGGTGGGAACACTCTTTTTCTCCTGAAATAGTTTGGAGCCATGGAGCATATCTTTGAGGTAGTGCTGTTTCCCATAAGGGTAGGGAATCGTCAGGTCTCCGATAAAAAGTTTGAAAAACTGCGGCTGTTTTGCCAGTATCTTGACCAGTGCCTCAGGATAAGAGAGCTCTTTTGCCGCTATCTGAGGCTTGTATGTCGTGATTATTCTTGAGAGCCTGATGCGTTCCGAGAGCCATTGGTTGAAGAGATGGCTCTGGTAAGCGGCTACGAGAAGTTTCTCTTTGCTGCCTTTGAGTTTTTTGCCGCTCTCAGCGATTATTTTTCCCTGAAGGTAACTCCTGCTGTCTTCACCGAAACGCTGGTATCCAAAGTAGTTGGGTATACCCGTTTGTGCCATCGCAGCTGCCGTTTTTTCTATGTTTGATGCGGATAGCTCTGAGACTTGATGCAGTATGATGGAAAATCTGTTTCCCTTTAACTGCCCAATTTTAATCGGTGCTTTATTGTAGGTTTTTTCAAGGATCTCTATTTTATCTGTTGTGAGATTTTTTAGCTCTCTTTCTGATTGCTTGGGTATCGAAATATATTGAATAGTTGTTGCGCTTTTGTCTTTAAGTCCTGCATAGCCGATATCACGCTCATTGAGTCCGGTAGCTTTGGAGAGTACATGGATTAGTTTCCATGTGCTCATATCACTTTTTTTGATCTTGAGAATCAAGTTGTTTCCGTGACCGGAAAAACGGTACAGAGGGATCTCCTCTACAAAAAAACGATCGATCGTCTGCTTGAAATCAAAAGGTATAGGGTTGTGGGTATAGGCATAAATTTTCATACCGGAAGTATAGCACACTGTCACCTATTGTTAGAGGTGTCCTCTATTGCCATTAAGCTAAGGATTTTGGAGTAGGGACTTTAGTCCCGTAATAACGAGACTGAAGTCTCTGCTCCATAAAGATATTTGTGATTATTCTCTTAGCTTAATGGCATTGGAGGTGTCCTCCATTGTAATGATATCGATAAGCTCTACTCCGTCACACCCCTTCTTGAGTCGTTTATTCTTTCTGGCATCCTCTTCCGCCAACTCAAGCAGGTCGGCAAAATCATTTTTACTTGCTGTGAAATCAAAATACTCTTTTTCTGTTTTGATTGTAATCGCGGCATTTTCTCTGGCAGAGAGAACAATATTTCTCAACCCTTTGGCAAATTCACTCTTTATCGACTTGAGAACTTTTTCATTGCCCAGAATCTCTTCAAGACCGATCTCTCTGTTGACATCGCTTTCGCAAAGTACAGTATAGGTTACTTTCATCATTCCTTCCATCGCTAATACTCCTTTGAATGATATTGTATCTATTCTCTGCTCCTTTGTCCATAATAATTTCATTTTGACATATTCTCTACCCTCTATAAGCCACACATATAAAAGTGGGAGTATAATTTACTATAGTATTTATGCTTGCGCAAATATATGATAGCGTGAGGAGGAAAGGAGTGATATGAAGTATATTTATCCAACTTTTGTTTTGCTGATATCTATTGTGTTTATAGTGTTGGAGGGTAATTTTTTTGAAATGCAAACATCAAAGGACTACTTTGGTTTTGCTGCGTATGGTGCAATTTCAATGATTATGATGGTGGCACTTTTTGCTATACAGAAAATGATCAATATCAGAGAGGTGTATCTTTATCTTGTTGCAGGTTTCACCTTCATTTATGTCTCTCTGCTGCTGTGTACTCTGGATAAGATCTATATCTATCCTTCTAATGTCACTGATGTGATGGAGGATCTTTTTCGCCTCGTAGGTTTTGGTTTTGTGACGGTGGGTATCATCAAGTGGATTAAATATGATGAGGGGGTCAAGCATAAACTGATTGAGTTGGCGAGCATGGACGCTCTCACCAATATTATGAACAGGCGTGTTTTTGATATTGAATTCAGGCGTGAATTTATCAATGCAAAGCGATATGACAGAAGTCTATCCCTCATCTCGATCGATCTTGATTTTTTCAAAGAGGTCAACGATCAGCATGGACACTTTTTTGGGGATCTTGTGTTGAAGGTATTTACTGCGGAAGTCTCATCGCTCTTGCGTGCAGGGGACATATTTAGTCGCTGGGGCGGGGATGAATTCTGTATTTTGCTGCCCCAGACCAATACAGATAATGCCATGAAAGTGGCTGAAAAGATTCGAGCTGTCGTTAAAAATATATCAGTCAAAACGGATAAAAGTGATGTACATTTTACTGTGAGTCTCGGCGTATCCGGATATCTGCCTGAGGATGAAGATGCTTCCGAGATACTTGAACGCGCAGACAAGGCACTCTATGAAGCCAAGGAGTCCGGACGGGATAGAACCGTATTGGGGATTGAAAGGATTGATTAAATGAAAAAAATTGTGATTACTGCAGTATTGTTATCTTTGTCACTTTTTGCCAATGAGGCTAGTGATATCATCAAGAGAGTTGATCAGAATATGCGCGGAAAAAGTGTCTATATGAAGATCAAAATGGTGATAAAATCACGAGGTCATTCCCGTTCGATGGAGATGGAGACCTGGGGCAAAGGTAAGAAAAAGAGTTTTGTCAAGATCATTAATCCTGCCAAAGACAGGGGTATTACATTTTTGAGTCTCAATGGTCAGATGTGGCAGTATATCCCAAAGATCGAGCGAACGATCAAAATTCCCCCTTCGATGATGCTGCAAAATTGGATGGGGAGTGATATCACCAATGATGACATGGTCAAGCAGAGCTCTCTCGTGGATGATTACAAAGCAAGACTCATTAGCAAAAAAGGAACCATCGCGACCATAGAACTCATACCAAAACCAAACGCTGCCGTGGTGTGGGGCAAGATCATTACGAATATCGATACGAAACACTATACAGGAGTCAAGGATGTCTTCTATGATGAGGACGGTACAGAGGTAAGAACTTTTACCTATAGCGGTGTCAAGCGATACGGCAGATACTATCTGCCAACGACCTGGAAAGTCAGACCATCCAATAAAAGTGGTCATCTAACGACGCTTATCGTCAAAGATGCCAAATATGATACAGCGGTAAGTGATCAGTACTTTAGCAAAAGTGCCCTAAAGAGATTTTCCAGATAGAGCCTGATGATGTTTCGACTGGCGCTTAAAAATATACTCTACTACAAGGGTCGTTCGATCACGACTTTTCTGCTGACATTTATATCCGCCTATTTTTTCATCGTTTATGTTGCCTTCATGGACGGTTCTCACAGCAGTATGCTGAAAAATGCACTGGAGGTTTATACCGGGTCATTGCAGATTTATCAAAAGGAGTATCGGGATGAGGGCGGCTATGACTATCTCATCGAAGATACGGACAGGGTCTTTGGGATATTGAATCATACAGATGGACTCAAGGCGTATAGTTCCAGACTAGAGACTTATGGTATCGCTTCATCCAAAGATCGGTCTGCCGCCATTATGCTTACAGGGGTTGATTTTGACAAAGAGGCGAAACTCTCAGAGCTGAAGAGAGCATTTGTCGAGGGTGTTTACGACTCGAAAGGTGCCTGTCTCTATTTTGGAAGTGACCTGGCCAAAAAGCTACAAGTGAAGATCGGTGATGAAGTGAGTTTCGTCGGCTCTGCGATCGATTACTCTTTTGTGGCAGAGTTGTTCAGGGTTTGTGGTACATTCAAGACTGGAATGTATGATTTTGATACGCAGAGTGCCTTTATGAATAGAGACTATTTTGATCAGATTTTTAACTCTCAGAACAGTTCCAGTTATATTGTTGCCATGGTCAATGAGATGAAGGAGAATGATATCATAGCGGAGCAAATAGGCCGATCTCTCCAGAAAGACTTAAAGGTTTATACATGGAAAGAGCTGATGAAGCCTATGGTGGAACTGATGGAGATCGATAGTATCTTCGGGTATATATCTATGGGACTCTTTTTTCTGGTGATCTTCTTTGTGATCATGATCTATGGATTTATCAATGTAAGTGCCAGGATCAAGGAGTTCGGTATCCTGAAAAGCATCGGCTTGAGTGATCGAAATATCGACCTGCTGCTGTTTTATGAAATCTTGATATTGACCTTGGCGGCATTGGCAGTGGCAACACCGCTTGGAGCCTGTACGGCATACTATTTTGAAGCTCATCCTATCGTCATCGAGGGAATGAGCGATCTATACAAAGAGTATGGTGTAGTCTCCGATGAAGTTCCTACACTCTTTACGCCGTTTACGATAGCCTGGAATACCGCTTTGGTCTTTGTGCTCAATCTGCTCAGTATACTCTATCCTATGGTGTATGTGCGTTCTTATACTCCAACTGAAGCGATGCGCCATGTTTGAAACCATACTCGAAGTGGCTTATAAAAATGCGTTTCTGCGAAAGAGCCGGGCGATACTGCTGATCCTGATGATAGGTCTCAGCATGGGTGTCATGGTTGGTTTGGAGGGATTGTACAATGGTATGTCAGTGCATATGATCGACAAATCGATGCGCAGTGACAGCGGTGAGATCAGCCTCTATGCCAAAAAGTATCGTTTGGAAAACGATATCAAATACCGCATAGAGGACGCCAAAGCAAAAGTTGAAAAATTGAGAAAAGTTCCCGGAGTTGATGTCGTTTTGCGAAGACTTCAGGTTGAGGGTCTGGCGCAGACAGCGACCAAATCAAATCCTGCAAAAGTGATCGGCATCAATCTCAAAGAGGAGGAGAAGTTTGGCAAGTTTAGTGATTTTCTCAAAGCCGGGGAGTTGGATTTTGGCAAAAATGGTGCATTTATAGGAAGTGGATTGGCCAAAAAACTCAAGATAAAGATCGGCTCAAAGGTGATCTTTACTGCCCAGGATAGCCAGCTGGAGATAGTGTCTGCAGCATTGCGCGTCAAAGCGATCATTCAAACAAGCAATCCTGGCTTTGATGACAGGGGTATATATATACCCATAGAGAAGGCAGCCGGGCTTATGGCTATTGATTCTCAAAGCGCGACACAAATTGCCATCAGAAGCAACAGTGAAACATTGGGCTTGCTCCAGAAACAGATAGAGAAACTATTTCCAGGCCTTGAAGTCTATTCATTTATGGAACTCTATCCTCAACTCAAACAGATGCAATCCATGATGGATATATTCAATGCTATCACATTTACTATAGTGATGATCGTTGTCTTTGTCGGTATACTGGGTGTTATGTATGTTTCGATCCTCGATCGTATCAGAGAGTTTGGGATATTGCTGAGTATCGGTTATGCCTACCGATACATACGCATTCAGATCATAGCCGAAGCTTTTTTTCTTGGGTTTGCAGGCTATCTTTTGGGAAGCCTGGTTGGGTTTTTGCTCTTGGGTTATTTGAAAATTTATGGATTGGACCTGAGTATGTTTGCAGAAGGAATGGAGTCTTTCGGGATGAGCAGCACCCTCTATGCAACGATCGAGAGTACTTATTTTATCTCTACCTTTTTTGCCATCGTAATCGCATCTGTATTGAGTGTGATACCGCCGCTTAGAAAGATAAAAAAACTAAACCCAGTAGAGGTCATAAGGGACGCAGGATGATTAAACTTGGAAATGTCAGCAAATATTTTTATAGAGGTGAACCTAGAGAGGTTCAGGCACTCAAAGAGATCAGTCTGGATATCGAAGAGGGTGAATTTTCTGTGATCAGCGGCCCGTCGGGATGCGGGAAAACGACACTGCTCAATGTCATCGGTGTGCTCGATACAATCTCGGAGGGAACTATAGAGCTTAATGGCAGGGAGATTGCCTACCTGTCGGCAGAGGAGAAGACTGCTATTCGACTGACGCAGATGGGGTTTGTCTTTCAGGCGTACAATCTTGTGCCTGTTTTAAGTGTGGAGGAGAATATCGGTTTTATTATGCGTATGCAGGGATATGCCAAAGAGGAGATAGCCCTCAGAGTCAGAGAGGTGGCTGTGATGCTGCAGATAGAGGATAAGCTGGACGCCCTGCCAAATCTGCTCAGCGGCGGGCAGCAGCAGCGCGTAGCGGTTGCCAGAGCCGTTGCCTCCAAACCCAAGATAATCCTGGCTGATGAACCGACAGCCAATCTGGATAGTAGAAACTCGATGAAATTGATGGATATGATGAAAGAGCTCAATGAAAAAGAGGGCGTGACAATCCTTTTTGCTTCACATGATGACTATGTGGTCGAAAACTCCAGGCGCGTGATACTACTGGAGGATGGAGGGCTGGCCACATGACCCTGCGGCAAATTTTCCTCATACTGCTGCTCTCTCGCGGATTGTTTGCAGATATGGAGTGGCGGGTTGAAAATAGCAACTTTACACTCTCCAGAGCTTCTCTGGTTCCTATGGAAGATGCGGACTATATCTACAACTACAATCGTACGAGGCTGCGATCTGACTGGAAAGAGGATCACTTTTTTGTGACAGGTATTGCTGATGCGGTCAACTATCTGGGAGGAGCGTTTATTGATTCAACCTCTTTTGAATACACAAGGTATTTCAAGTCAGATACTCCATTCAAAACACAAACAGGTTTCTCATATTATGGCAATGAAAAGGGTGCAGCCTATGCCAAACTCTATCGTCTCTATGGCGGATATGATGATGCGACAAACCGCATCGTTGCCGGACTGCAAAATATCACGATGGGAGTAGGGCGCATCTGGACACCGACCAACCTCTTCAA
>JAYEOH010000135.1:0-2192 GCA_034722775.1 Campylobacterota bacterium
ATTATAAGGTTTTCAGAATTATATACAAAATCATTTTCCTATACAAGGAAATCTTATTGTGTTACAATATATAGATTTAATCAATTCAAAAAGGAAGATTCTATGAAAAAAATTCTATTTATCGCCGCTATTTTCGGACTTCTTTCTAGCACTTTGGTTGCCGCCAAAAATTACTCAAAACAGGAACTTGAGGATTTTATCCAGACTGAAGTTGCACATACTATTAAATACGTGGTTGAACGTGTTGGTTGGAACCATTTCCTGCATGTTCCGAATGTGACACAGCATGAGGATAAGTTTGTCGTACGTCCAAACAGCGATACACTCTACAGTATGGGTATGCTGAATGTTGAAGATGGCTACGTTGTCATTCAATTGCCAAAGTCCGATCGCTATATGAGTATGATGGTTTATGAATATGACCACTATCTGGCAGACGATGGTGTGATCAATAACGAACAACGACCGATTGTTATTGTCAAAAAGGGCAATCCGGTACCAGATATAAAAAATGCCCGGATTATTATAGTTAAACAGGGAATTGCTCCGGTTCTGATACGCACCTTGCTTCTAGGCCAGAAAGACCTGCCTAAAGCGAATGCACTACAGCAATCGGTAAGCATTAAAAAAGTGGGTATTGATAACGGTAAGGAGTCGTTGACCCCGGCACTGACCCTTGAGAAGCTCAATGAAATGCGTCAATTCTTCCGTAGCCGTGCTGGAGAGGTCTCATGGGATGAAATGTATGTAACTCGCAGTCAGCCGATTGAGATCATCAACCGGGCGCAGGGTGTCTATGAGGGTTCAGGTGCGCTACCTCCTTCAGAAGCCAAATATGTGAGTATTTTTAAAGATACGGTAGACAACACGCTAAATAGTAATGTTAAGTATGCTTTGACTGTGCCAGCGGATATTCCAGTAAAGTACTTTTGGTCAATAACAGTCTATGATGATAATGGTTTGCTCATTCCGAATACTGGCCGAGTTTACGGTGCCAATAGTAAGATCAGCACACCAAATGCCAATGGCTCATTTACCGTTAACTTCGGTGGCTGTGAAGATGGTGAGTTGAATTGTGTGCCTGTCGGTGAGGGTAACTGGAATATGACTTGGCGTTATTATGGCCCAGAAGGTGCTATTGCCGATAACAGTTGGAAACATATTCAGCCAAAGCCAGTTAAATAATAAATTACTAAAGGATACAACATGAAAACATCAATTATGGTATTGTCATTAATGCTTGTAACATTTTTAAGTGCGGCTGTTACACATGAAAAGCCTTCAGACGCAGATTTCCATGCATTTAAAGCCTATCACCATGCCATCTATATGGAAACAACGGCAAAACAGGCAGGAGGAACAAACAAGCTGTTTCATACCACAGAGTTGCCAACTGAAGGAACTGACCCTGTAGTGACACCGGCTTTGGATCATCTCTACACCAAAGCGATCATTGATCTGAGCAGCGGTCCTGTGGTGGTGGAGATGCCAAAGGTTGAGAAAGATCGCTACTTCTCAATCCATATTACAGATCAGGAACACTACACCATTTACGAAGAGATTCATCCTGTCGGAAAATATACATTTGTACGCAAGGGTAAAAATATGAAGGTGCCAGAAGGGGCGACAGTCATTGAAAGCCGGGGAGATTATCCACACCTGTTTATTCGAACCCAAATGAAAACTCCTGAAGACAAACCTAATTCAATTGCGATTCAGCAGAAAATCAAACTTGATGCCAGCGCTAGCAAGCAATTGACGATTGGAAATCCGGTAAAATTCACCATAGAAACCCATGATCTTTATCCGCAAAACAAAGGTATTCTTGATTCTGTGCTAGACTTTAACCAGAAAGATTATAAAAGGATCAGTGACTATATAGCGGCTGAAGCGCCCAGACTTAGTACAACCGGTAATATGGGATTGTTCGGTCCTATTGATTCCAAAGAGCCAAACAGCAACGATCCGGAATATCGTGCGGGCGCAATTGTCGGGCATCTTGGCCTTCCGGTTCATCACGCCTACTATACTGCGTACTTCACAAACTGTAAAGACGAAGTTTTAACTGGTGATAAAACAGAAGTGTTTACTTTTCCCTATAAGCCTGAAGGAGTAAAATTGTTCTGGTCGGTAACCCGCTACAGCGCGCTGACCCGCAATACCCTTCCGGACATGAATGATATGTTCAATGC
>JAYEOH010000136.1:0-11067 GCA_034722775.1 Campylobacterota bacterium
TTTCTCTTTCTCCTCTTTGGCTACTGAATCAGTATGCGCTAGACGACTTGGCATTCCCTTTCTCTCTTCGTAAGCTTGTATGATACTGCGGACTTTGGCACCCTCGATCACTTCGACATCGAGGAGAACGCTTGCCATATCTTCGATCGCCCCATCATACTCTTTAAGGGTATTTTTGACATGTATATAGTGCTCATCCAGTTGGCTCTTAACCTCTTCATCGATATTTTCTGCCATCTTTTCACTATAGTCTTTTTCTGACATTCCTCCGCCCAGGAAACTGTTTTGCGATTTCTCCAGTACCATAAGTCCTGCGACATCGCTCATTCCATAAACGGAAATCATATCTTTCAGGATAGCAGTCGCCCTCTGGAGGTCATTGCCGGCACCGGTAGAAATCTCACCCAGGAAAACCTCTTCCGCAGCCCTGCCGCCAAGCAAGACATCAATCTCGGCAAGAAGTTCGTGTTTTTGCTTAAGGAAGCGGTTCTCTTCATCAGGAAGATGAAGTGTGTACCCCAGTGCACCAAGCCCACGGGGGATAATGGAGACTTTGGTTACACGCGTGGCACCTTTGGTAAGTTCTGCCATCAGCGCATGGCCGCTTTCATGGTAGGAGACGATCTTCTTTTCCAGTTCATTGATTTTCCGGTTCTTCTTTTCCAAGCCGACAAAGGCTCTCTCTATTGCTTCCATCAGGTCAGACTGCTCAATCTCTTTTTTGTTCAAGCGACCGGCGAGAAGAGCACCTTCATTGATGATATTGGCGAGATCGGCACCTGCAAGCCCTGCAGTGGATTTGGCAATGATCGCCATATCGATTTTGTCAGAGAGCTTGACATCTTTGCTGTGAACTTTGAGAATCTGAAGCCTTCCTTCATAATCTGGCTTGTCGACAAGAACCTGACGGTCAAATCGACCGGCTCTCAGAAGTGCAGCATCAAGGATTTCCGGCCTGTTGGTCGCAGCCAGGACAATAACAGGGGTGTTGGTTCCGAAGCCGTCCATCTCTGCGAGAAGTTGGTTGAGTGTCTGTTCTCTCTCGTCATTTCCGCCCATCTGCGCACCGGCAGCACGGCTTTTCCCGATCGCATCAATCTCATCGATGAAGATGATGGAGGGCGCATCTTTCTTGGCTTGTTCGAAAAGGTCCCTGACCCGACTGGCTCCGACACCGACAAACATTTCGATAAAGCTTGATCCGCTCACTGAAAAGAAAGGTACAGAAGCTTCTCCTGCTACCGCCTTGGCAAGCAGTGTTTTACCGGTACCCGGAGGCCCCACAAGAAGCACACCTTTGGGGATCTTGGCACCCAGCTCCATATAGCGCTCAGGATACTTGAGAAAGTCAACGATCTCCTTGACCTCCTCTTTTGCCTCTTCGACACCGGCTACATCAGAAAAACGGGTTTCCGGTTTTTCTGCATTGATCATTTTGCCCGCTTTCCCGACACCCAGGATACCGCCGCCCATGCCTTTTTGCATGCGTTTTGCAAGGAAGATCCAAATCGCAAAAAAGATCAGAATAGGAAGCATCATACTGATGAGCTCGGTGAGCCAGCCTCCGCCCATCATCCCTTCATATTTGATCTTCTTCTCTTCGAGCAGGGGAACCAGTTCTTTGTCAATTGTCGGAATATTTTGTGCAACATATCGCATTTTTCGCCCATTATCACTTCCGATGGCTTCGATTGCGGTAGGTGTGAGTTTGACAGAGGTGACCTTGCCCTCCTTGATGAGACTCTTGAGGTCAGAGTAAGCGACCTGCTTGGTTGCAGAGGCTTGATTGTTGACCATATTCCCCAAGCCGTCACTCTCTCCGACGAAAGACTTGAAGATCAAAATGACCACAATAGAGAAGAGCGCGAACGCAAGCAGAGGGTTGTTGTTGAAAAAATTGTTGTTGTTGTTATTGTCGTTTTGGGGGTTATTCATTGGTATCCTTTGTATAGATCAGTGTGATCCATTCATCTTTTTGTTTTTTGTCTATGAGGGTCAACGCTTCAAACGAGGGGAGAACCAGCGCCTCTTTTGTATCTAAAATTCCTGAAAGGATCAAAGTGCCTCCCGGTTTAGTTACCTTTTTTAAGTCCGCAGCAATAAAGCGGAGAACATCAGCAATGATATTGGCGATCACGATATCATAGCTGCCCTCGGCTTTGTCCGTAGAGCCTTTCCATAGTTTCTGGTAGCTCTCTTCGTTGAGTGCGAAGTTCTCATCTGTGCTTTTGACGGATAGAGGATCGGTATCGCAGAGTTCAACATTGGCGCCCAGCTTGGTACATGCCAGCCCCAGAATACCGCTGCCGCATCCGACATCAAGGATGCGTTCACCGCCTTTGACCCTTTCGGAGATTACTTTCAGGCAACTGAAGGTTGTTGCATGGTGCCCCGATCCAAATGCAAGTGCCGGATCTATTTTTATGTTTATTTTTCCCTCTTTGGGCTCGAACCAGCTGGGATGAATGTAAAAATTTGTCGCTTCAATGGGACTGATTGAGTCTTGGTACTTCTTGATCCAGTCAATATTTTCTTTCTCTTCAGTCTTGAAGTCAATATTGATATCATCTCCCAGTGTGGCAATGAGTGCTTCTGCTGCCTTCTGAACATAAGAGAGATCGTTTTCGCTTCGTATAATGATCACTCCCTTGCCTATCTCGAGGGTGTCTTCGAAGATGTTGGCTACAAAGTCAGCGATAAAGTCAACATACTGCTCTTCAAGTGTGAGGGTGAGTTCCTGATAGATCTCCTGCATTACTGTTTTTTTGCCACTTTGAATGCCTCTTTGAGGTCAAGTGTTCCTTCATAGAATGCTTTGCCCACGATCGTTCCATAGGCGCCGGCATCGATCAGTTTGTGAATATCACCCATATCTTTCAATCCGCCGCTGGCAATCGTATCCAGTCCACAGGCTTCGGCGATCTCCATCGTGAAGTCTACATTGACACCACTCAGCATCCCGTCCCGCCCCACATCAGTACAGATGATCGCTTCGACACCGGCATCAGCGAAGGCTTTGGCAAGATCTGTCGCTTTCATCTCGCTCACCTCTGCCCAGCCTTCTACGGCGACCATCCCGTCTATCGCATCGATACCGACGACGATAGGGTATTTGGCTGCCATCGCTTTGACAAACTCAGGGTCTTTAACTGCCACTGATCCGAGAATCAGACGATCGACACCCAACTCAAGATACATTTTGATCGTCTCTTCATCACGGATACCGCCTCCAAGTTCCATCTTGAGGTTGCAGTGTTCTCTGATCTTTTGGATCTGTTCGAGGTTTTTCGGTTCACCGGCAAATGCTCCGTTGAGATCAACCAGGTGCAGCCATTCGCTTCCGAGTTCTTCGAAGTGCCTGGCAACCTGCCAGGGCTCATCGCTGTAGATCTTGGCTGAGTCCATGATGCCCTTGCTGAGTCTGACGGCTTTTCCGTCTTTGAGGTCTATGGCTGGTAAGATTATCATTTGACACCTCGTGTCAAATGAAGTGAAGAGTGTTGGTATGTATTGCTTTGAAATGCTTTTGTTTTAACATTCATGGTTATCCTTCGTAGGGTGTTGTGCCCTCACAACACCAAATTATATTTTGGATCAATGGTGTTGTGAGGACACAACACCCTACAGGTTTGCAAAATTTTCAATAATTTTCAGGCCGTTTTCGTGGCTCTTCTCCGGGTGAGGCTGAATACCGTAAATATTTTCATTTTGTACAGCGGAGACAAACTCGTAGCCGTAATATGTTTTTCCAATAACATACTTCTCATCGCAGAGTGCATGAAATGAGTGTACAAAATAGAGGTAGAACTCTTCAGGCAACCCACTGAACAATTCACTCTTCACTATTCTCTCTTCATCTTTCACCTGGAACATCTCATTCCACCCCATATGCGGCACCTTCAGGGGATGGTCAAATTTTTCTTCATCAAAGGCTGCTACTCTGCCCGGGATGAGTCCAAGTCCCTGTGTGCTGCCGAACTCTTCACTGCTCTCAAAAAGAAGCTGCATTCCCAGACAGATACCCAATAGAGGTTTGCCGCTTGCAGCATAGTTCTTGATGGCTTCAGCCATCCCTCGTTCATGTAAGTTTTCCATAGCATCACCGAAGGCACCGACACCGGGAAGAATGAGTTTGTCGTATTCCTGAAGCTTGTCAGGGTTGCTTTCGACGCGCGCATCGGCACCCACCTTGGCAAAGGCATTTATGACGGAAGCGAGATTTCCCATGTTGTAGTCGACGATACCGATCATAGTAAAACACCTTTTGGTGTTTTAAATGAGTAATGAGTAATGAGTAATGAGTAATATTCCATAAAGACCTGTTGTATTTGCATAATTAGTGTGATTATAGCAAATTACCCTTTTAACTCGTTGTCGATTGCTTCTGAGAAGACTTTATGGTATCCAAGTTTGGGCAGCTTTTCCTTCATCGTTTCCAAAAATCGGTAGTAATCTTCGAGGGTCAAGGTGCCTTTGAGAAGTTCGTATTTGAGGTAGAGCCAGTAGGTGTTGAGGACATCGGATTGGCAGTATTCTCTGATCTTGTCGATTTTTCCCTGATGGAAGAGTTCAAAGACCTGGTCTCCTGAGACATCATATTTTCCGGGAACGCCTGCCATAGTGCAGAGGGTGTCGAGTTTGAGATTGCGAACAGCACCGAAACTGCCCAGCGAGTCGAGCAGGTCGGTGTGGAAGTGTTCAGCATAGCGCTGCCGGTAATTTTCCCATTTGCTTTTGTTGAGCTGCGGATTGTTCTTGTCGAAATAGGCAGGTATGGAAAGATTGTATTTCATCGCACGAATCAGGAGCATCGGCATATCAAATCCCCGACCGTTGAAGGAGACCAGTTTGGGATTTTTCTCTTCGATAAAAGTGAAAAAATGCTGAATGATATCCACCTCTTTGTCACTCTCATATCCAAAATCTCCTACTTTGATAAAGTTGCCAAATTCGTCGGCGATAACTGCCGAGAGAGCTACCAGACGATGGTATGGCAGCGGAAGAAAAGTACTGTTGTGCACTTTTTTGTACTCCTCTTGTGCTTTGAGAGTCGCTTCGTAATCGCTCAATCCCTCCACCTCATAGGTTTTCTGTATCAAGGTCGTGTCGGGAATGGTTTCGCAGTCAAAAATACAGATCATAGTGCGCCTTTTAGGATATATTGGATACCATTATAACAGAAATAAGCAACAGAGCAAAAGAGGTAATAGTGAGAATTGCGATTGTAAAATTATCAGCGATGGGCGATATTGTCCATGCGATGACAGCATTGCAATTTATCAAGCATGCACTTCCGGATGCCCGTATTGATTGGATCGTGGAGCAGGGGTTTGCGGGTCTCTTGGAGAATAGCATCCATATCGACAGGATACTCCCGGTCAATCTCAAAGCACTCAAAAAAGACAAATCACAACTTTTAACTGAAATAAAGCGCATTAGATTTTATGCAGAAAATAATTATGACATTGTTATTGATGCGCAAGGTTTGATCAAATCAGCCATTGTTTCTCGTATGCTGGGTTCCAGCAGAGGATTTGATCGAAACTCAACACGTGAGAAAGCAGCCTCTTGGTTTTATAAGCAATCTTTTGCCATTCCTTACGAAGAGAATGTGATCTATAGAAATGTGAAACTTATCTCTGATGCACTGGAGATAAGTTTTGAAAAAAAAGACTTGTTTGACAAAAAACCTTTCCTCTTTTTTTCCGAGAACGATAAAAGAAAAACAATACCCTATGTAACAAAAAGCCAAAAAAATATCATATATATTATGGGATCAAGTTGGGAGAGTAAAATTTATCCCAAAGAGAAATTTACTGAAGTTGTTCGGGCATTGGGTGAAAATGCACTGTTGGTATGGGGGGATGGCAAAGAGTATAAAAGCGCCAGGCTTATCAGCAAAAACAGCAAAGCAATCCTGCTTCCCCGTCTGACATTGGGTGAATTGAAAGCGTTGATCTCCAGGGCGGATCTGGTGATCGGCGGGGATAGCGGGCCGACACATTTTGCCTGGGCATTGAACCGTCCCAGCATTACCCTCTTTGGTCCTACTCCAGGAGAGAGAAACAGTTTGGCAGGCGAGTATACCAGAGTGATATGTTCGTCCAGTGAAGTTGATCCTTTGCGATTGAACCGAGAGGATTTCAGCATTGGCGAGATCGATCCTGCGGAGATTGTGCAGGTTGCCAAAGAGCTTCTTGGCAGAAATTTTCTCACCTATCAGGAGGGAGCCGGATGAGAAAGAAGAGCCGGTTTGTTGTATATACAGAGTATTATGCGGTCAAAGCACTGATCGGATTACTTTCTCTCCTTCCGCGCTCCTGGGTTTATGCTGCACTGAAGGGAATCACACTGCTTTTTTATCGTCTTGGCAAACGAAGACGAAATATCACTGCTGACAATCTCCGGCATGCCTTTCCCGAGATGCCGAAGGATGCCGTCGAGAAGTTGACAAGGCAAGTCTATGTCGAGCTCTCTATCACTGTCTCAGATATTCTTTTGATGCTGAGCGGTCGTCTTGGGATGGATGATATGGTAGAGAACTATGAAGAGGCATTGGCAAAACTCGACGCACTCAAAACGGAATATCACCAGGGAATTATCTTTATGGGGGCGCACTTTTCCAATTGGGAGCTGCCGCCGCTTTTTGCCTCGAAACATGGTTTCCCTATGACAGTCATTGGGCGAAAAGGGGATAATTTGCTCATTGACCAAAAAATTGTTATCCCGTTTCGGGCAAAGTATGGAAATCAGACAGCGTACAAAAAAAAGGCTGGTATATCCATGATGCGCACATTGAAAAAAGGTGGCACAGTTGGTCTTCTGATCGATCAAAAAGTCAACAAAGAGAACGGATTTCTGGTGCCGTTTTTTGGTCGGGATGCTTTCACTACTCACGCTGTCGCAATGATGAAGCGCAAATCCAAGCCGGCAATCATTCCGATCAGCATGCCCAGAACAGCAAAAGGAAAATACAGACTTGAGATCGATGAAGCGATCGAATATCAGGCGGATGAGATCGAAGATGAAAACGAAAAGCTTCTCAGGATGACAGAGCGATACAACCAGGCACTTGAAAAAATCATCAGGGCACATCCCGCCCAATGGTTCTGGGTGCACGACCGCTGGAACAAGAGGGTATAGAGATGGTGAAAAAGTTTGACATAAGTGAAATCCTGAATCTTCTCTATGTGCTTTATGCATTCACACTCCCTTTGTCGCGGGCAAGCGCATCTATTGCAACAGCATTGATCTTGCTGCTCTTTCTCTTTTCGCCCGAACGAAAAAGATGGGCAGAGGAGTTTTGGCGCATGCCTGCAGCCAAATGGATCGTGCTCTTTGTGGCTTACTACTTTTTTTCTCTGTTGATCACTACGACA
Source organism: Campylobacterota bacterium (assembly GCA_034722775.1). Taxonomy (GTDB): domain Bacteria; phylum Campylobacterota; class Campylobacteria; order Campylobacterales; family Sulfurovaceae; genus SZUA-451. The sequence goes on from JAYEOH010000136.1 coordinate 7,380, forward strand.
TCGGAGCACACTGCAGGGGAGTGGAAAGAGGGGTTTCGATATCTTGTGCCCTATCTTTACCTGCTTCCGGCAGCAGTTATGGCAGTCACATTAAAGAAACGCTATCTTCCAATAGTGCTTTTGGCATTCCTCGCCGGCATGCTGGCGAGTGAGATACTTTCGTATCTTATCTTTTTTGGGCTATGGGAGAAGAATCGCGCCATTGTATCTATGTCCAATCCCACACCCTTTATGCACCATATTCAGTATAGCACCTTTCTGGCTTTCACGGCACTGCTGCTTCTTGATAGGATCATCAGGGGAGCACATAAGGGGTACCAGGTTCTCTATGCACTCTTTTTTGCTGCTGTCGCAGGAACACTCTTTTTGATCAATGGGCGTACGGGGCAGGTTGCCTTTCTCATCGGCCTCTTTGTGCTGGGCTTGATGCATTTTCAAAACAAAGCCAAGGCACTGTTGGTTTCGTCACTTTTGACACTGCTGGTCGTGGGAACTGCCTATGGGTTGAGTGATAATTTCAGAGAGAGGATCAGTGTCGCACAGAGTGATATTCACAATATGATAGAGAAGGGAAATTATGGCACTTCGCTGGGCTATCGTGTCGGCGTAACGATGCTTGCGGTTCCGCTGATCGAAGAGAATCCTCTGCTGGGTACGGGTGTGGTCGATACGATGCCTCTGGTAAGGAAAGAGGCAGCCGCATCTTTCCCCGGTGACTACTGGTTGGGGATTGCGAACCATTTCCAAAATCAATATTTGCAAGTTTTGGTTGAGATTGGTTTGGTGGGATTGGGACTGCTTTTGATCATGTTCTACTATGTCGCTCGAATTCCATTGCGATCAGAGATGTATCGCAACCTTAAAGTAATACTTATGAGTGTCTTTCTCTTTACGATGCTCTCAGATATTCAACTGCATATACAGTTTACCGGTGGTTTATTTGCCTTGATCACCGGAATTCTTCTGGCGGAAGCCAGGGTAGAACAGGAAGAAGATCAGAGTGCTGCCAAAAAAGAGAACGCCGATGCCTGAGCCTATCAGTGTCACGATGATTACCAGGGATGCATCACGCTACCTCGTTGAATCTCTGACTGCCCTGCAGAGATTTGATGAGGTGATTGTGCTTGACAATGGCTCGATGGATGACACCATAGAGCTGGCACGCAGTTTTGGCAATGTAAAAGTGCATGAAAGCCCCTTCATCGGATTTGGTCCTTTGAAAAATCTGGCAGTTTCGTATGCCAAAAACAGGTGGATTCTCTCTGTGGACAGCGATGAGGTGCTTTCAGAAGCATTGGTTGACGAGATTCTCTCATTGCCTCTCGATTCTACTAAGGTTTATGCAATAGTGCGGGATAATTACTATGACCAAAAACTGATGCGCTGCTGCGGATGGGAAGATGATACTGTAGATAGGCTCTTTTGTCAGGAAGAGGTACGATTTAACGACAATCAGGTGCACGAGAGCCTGATCTTCCCGCAAGGCGTCACAAGAGAAAAACTCCGGCACAGATTTAAACACTACACTTATCGCAACAGTGAAGAGTTGATCGCAAAGATGCAGTACTATTCGACACTCTGGGCAAGAGATTTTGCCGGGAAAAAAAGTGCTTCTCCGGCAAAAGCAGTGCTGCGGAGTCTTTTTGCATTTGTGAAGTTTTATTTTTTCAAAAAAGGTTTTCTCAACGGCTATGAGGGGTTGCTGATCTCTGCGACCAATGCCAATAGTGTCTTTTATAAGTATATCAAGCTCTATGAAAAAAATCAGAAAAAGGAACGAGATGAAGATACTCATTGAACCACCTACCTGGCTGGGGGATGCTGTGATGGCAACGCCGGCGATCGAGGCACTTTTGGAAGTCTATCCTGACGCTGAGGTGACACTGGTCGGTTCTCTTCTCTCGACCGAAGCGCTTAAATTTCATCCACAGGTGGTGTGCAGCGAAGTGCTCGATAAAGGCTGGTTGGCACTGCGTCGAAAGGCAAAGGCATTGGGGCATTTTGATCTGGCACTCTCTTTTCGGAGTTCTGCGCGCTCTGCCTGGTTTCTTTTTTTTCTGGATGCCGCAAAAAAGTGCCAATTTCCCAAAAGCTATAGCGGGATGCATCAAGTAGAGAAGTATTATCTATTTTTGCAAGAGTGCGAAGAGATCGGAGAAGAAGAGATTGGCAGACTGAAGCTTTATGAGGAACCATATGCTTATCCAAATCCTACTTTGGGGATCAACCCCGGGGCGAGCTACGGTTCGGCCAAACGATGGTATCCTGACTCTTTTGCAGAGGTGGCGATCGCACTTTCTGATAAGTATGATATCGTTATCTTTGGCGGACCGGGAGAAGAGGAGATCGCTATGGATATTGAAAATGCGATACGAAAAGCAGGCGTGGAAAATGTCGAAAACCTCGCAGCCAGGACGACCATCCCGGAACTGATCTCCCGTATAGCCGGACTCTCCTGGCTGGTGACAAATGACAGCGGACCTATGCATGCCGCCGCTGCGTACCAGATCCCTACGGCAGCACTTTTCGGACCGACTAAATATAAGGAAACATCACAATGGCATAATCCTCGGGGGCATCTGCTCCGCAAAGAGATGGAGTGTTCGCCCTGTATGAAGCGTAGTTGCCCGCTCAAGCATCATGAGTGTATGAGGCTGATCAAAGCCGAGGAGGTGATAAGGGTGATACAAAATGAGAGGCAGTAGAGATAAATGAAAGCACTATTAAAATATTTTCTTCCCTATATGATGGGGTATAAAAAAGAGTTTACCTTTGCTGTTTTAGGCATGATCGCAGTAGCGGTCGCTACCACGATGATGGCACATATGCTCAAGCCGCTCCTGGATGATCTCTTTATCAGCAAAGACGAGAAAATGCTGACACTTATCCCTTTCGCGATCATCGCTGTCTTTATGCTCAAGTCAATCGGTCGTTTTGTTCAGACTTATTATACGGTTTATATAGGGGATGATATTGTCAGAAAGCTGCGAGACAAACTTTCGCTGCATTTGATGTATCAGGATATCGCCTATCTCAACCAGATGCGAAGCGGTGAACTGCTCAGTCGAATCACCAATGATCTCAATCGTATTCAGCAGGTGGTTTCATCAATGATTCCACGAATGATGGTCAATGTAATGCTTATTATTGCATTGACAAGTTATATCATTTATCAAAGCCCCAAACTCGCCTTCTATTTTTTGATCATCATGCCGCTTGCTCTGCTGCCGCTTCAGGTTCTTGCACGCAAAATGAAGCGTTATGCCAAGCGGTCACAAGAGAGCAATGCCGACCTCACTTCCCGCCTGACAGAGATCTTCAACAACATCGAAGTGATCAAATCCAGCTCTTCCCAGAAGTTTGAATATCGCCGTTTTGCCAAAGAGAATATGAACTTCTTCAAGCTGACGATGAAACAGCATCTCATCAATGCTATGGTGGGTCCGACACTTGAAGTATTCGGTTCTATCGCAGTCGCTATCGCGATCTATGTCGGTGCGACGCAGGTGATCAACGGCGAGATAACAGTAGGAACTTTCTTTGCTTTTGTCACAGCACTCTTTATGCTCTATGACCCGATCCGGGTCCTCTCCAATATTCATAACCAGCTCCAGGATGCCGTTGCTGCGACCGAGAGAATGAATGAGCTTTTCGAGAGCCGTCCGGAGATAGTTTCCGGAGACCTGAT
>JAYEOH010000137.1:0-2181 GCA_034722775.1 Campylobacterota bacterium
TTTTGGCGTGAGGGGTCATTCACTGTATAGGCATTGACGAAATAACCGGCTTCACGCACTCTTTTGACCGTCCATTCGTCAAGATACTGCTCGTCAGGATGATAGGCATCTGCCTGAAGCAGGCCCACATAGTCGATGAGATTTTCCGGTGCCCTCTTCTCTGTCAAAATAGCAGTAGGCACATCCGGCAAGAACTCCTTGCAGATAGGCAGATAGGCATGATGAAACGATGAGAGAAGGATCAGCGGCTCTGCCTGAGATCTTTTGATGACATCCGCCACAATAGTGACAACCTCCCTATCCGGTATCCAATCGTGCATACCTTTGATCTCGATATTCATAAAGAGCTCTTCTTCTTTCACGAAAAGTAGTGCTTTTTCCAAAGTCAGCAAAGGTTCATGTTGACTCTCTATTTCTGATAAATGAACTTTTCCCGCACTCATGCAGCCAAAGGGATCTTCTCTATAAAACCAGCTGCCAAAATCCAAACGCTGCAGTTCATTAAAAGCAAAATCTCTGACCCGCCAGGGATAGCGTTCGGCAAAAGTCTCTATCTCTTGAATATTACTGGTACGCCCAAGTGTCTCATCATGCAGTATCACCGGCACTTTGTCTCTGCTGAGCTGCAGATCGATCTCGATAAAATCGCATTTGCCTATACTCAAGCGCAGAGCCGAGAGTGTATTCTCCGGTCTGACCGATCGATCTCCTCGGTGAGCAGCTATGAGACCTGGTTTTGCGAAAAGGTCTAAAAAGTTCATTTCTTATTCTATCATAAGGGCACTTCTAATAATGAAACCGATATCATAAATGTATGAATACTAAAAAGAGCATTTATGCATGGGCGTTTTACGATTGGGCAAACTCTGCCTATGCCACGACTGTTATGGCAGGATTTTTCCCGCTCTTTTTCAAATCCTACTTCAGTGCAGATGCTGATGTAACTATGAGTACGGCCCAGCTGGGTTTTGCCAATGCTCTCTCGAGCCTGATCGTAGTCCTCATCGCTCCATTGCTGGGCGCTATCGCTGATGTCGGAAGTATCAAAAAGCGTTTTCTTTTCCTCTTTGCATATCTGGGTATTTTGATGAGTGCGTCTCTAGCCTTTGTCGGCAAAGGTGAATGGGAGATGGCTATCTTTGTATATGTACTTGGCAACATTGGCTTTATGGGCTCAAACAGCTTCTATGATGCCCTGCTCCCCTCTGTAGCAGGAAAGAGGCAGTTCGATCATGTTTCAGGGCTCGGTTTTGCGCTGGGGTATCTGGGCGGCGGTATCCTTTTTGCCCTCAATGTCGCGATGGTGCAGTTTCCGGATTTTTTCTCACTGTCAGGCAAGATCGAAGCGGTCAAAGTCTCTTTTATCTCCGTGGCACTCTGGTGGGCACTCTTTTCGCTGCCGCTTCTGTTCTTTGTCAAAGAATCCAGGAGTGCAGATAAAATAGGCACTCTCCAGACAGCACTGCTGGGCTACAGACGGCTGATCGGTACGCTGAAAAAGATACGATCTCTCAAGGGATTGCTGCTCTTTCTTGTTGCCTATTGGCTCTATATCGATGGGGTTGATACCATCATTCGTATGGCAGTCGATTATGGCATGGCGATCGGATTTGATCCGGGCAGCCTTATCACCGCCTTGCTGATCGTGCAGTTTGTCGGGTTTCCTGCTACACTCTTTTTTGCCTATCTTGCCCAGCGATGGGATACCAAAAAAGCACTCTATCTGGCTATCAGTATCTATCTGATCATTACATTCTGGGCAACGGTAATGGATCAGATTTATGAGTTTTACCTGCTTGCACTTCTCATTGCACTGGTGCAGGGCGGCATTCAGGCACTTAGCCGCTCCTATTATGCCAGGATGATTCCCGAAGGCTATGCTGCCGAGTTCTTTGGTTTCTATAATTTCCTGGGGAAGTTTGCCGCTATACTCGGACCGGCGTTAGTGGGGATCGTAGCACTGATGACAGGAGACTCCCGGGCAGGAATCGCCTCTGTTGCCATCTTTTTTGTACTGGGTGGATTGCTGTTGATGCGGGTTGATGAGAAAAAAGTTGCCGAAGAGGTGCGGTCGGCGCTGACATAATAGTTCAGATACTGCACCTCGTTCTATATCTCACGATATGGAACGAGAGAAGTGGGTTACATTTTCAAAAATGCTATTATTTTTAATTTAACTTC
>JAYEOH010000138.1:0-10937 GCA_034722775.1 Campylobacterota bacterium
GAAAATATATATTGTGCTTTTGCATAATTATGTACATATGGTACCTTTTGTGAAAGAGAACAAAGAGATCTTTTTAAAAACAATTGTTCCAAGTAGAAAAATTAATAAAAAATACAGAGGAGAAGACCAATGAAAATGGATGAATATGAATTGGACCTGCTAGAGGCTATAGAGAACGCATCGGACTTTGAGAGAGTAGAAAACTTTGAAGATGAACTTATAGAAGCAAGATTAGCTGCAAAGAACTTTTTGAATAAAACCAAAAACATCAATATAAGAATACCGGAATTTGATATGTTGATGTTAAAAAGAAAAAGTGCTGAATTGAACATTCCATATCAGACCATACTTTCATCGCTTATACATCAATATGTAACAGAGAAAGTGAAACCAAGTTTTTAACTTTATAGATGTTTGTGATGGCTAATACACTAGAATATGGCGGCTATGTCGGCTCTTTGGAATATTCCGCAGGAAAGAAAAGGGTATCAAATCTTAAGTATACTATACTGCCAAATACATTCCGATTTCAACGCTGAACTGTCAGCAATAAGTATTTAGTTCTGGTGATACTAATACCAAATCAAAGAAACCCCTTTAATAATATTTCAGATATAATTCGAAAAAAATTCAAAAGAACAGAACTGCAAAATGAGCGATAAATATTTAAATAAACTGGAAGAGATATCTGAATCCATCGGAAATACCAAGCTATACGCCATCGACTTTAAGCTGCACGGCGAGAAGAGACGAGTCTACTCCAAGTGTGAGTGCGGCAACTTTACAGGAAGTGCCAAAGATCGGATGGCTATCAATATACTCAAAGAGGCGTACAGAAAGGGTGAGATAGCAGAGGGGTATCACATTGTAGAGGCAACCAGCGGCAATACAGGCATAGCACTTGCAGCCATAGGCAAGGAGCTTGGGCATAGGGTGACTATCTTTATGCCTGATTGGCTGAGTGTTGAGAGGCAGGAGCTTATCAGGGGCTATGGTGCCGAGATCATACTTGTCAGCAGAGAAGAGGGTGGTTTTATGGGGAGCATAGAGAGGGCAAAAGAGTTGGCCGAAAAGGAGCCCAATAGCTTCCTGGCAAACCAGTTTTCAAATAAAGACAATATGCTCTCCCACTACAGAGCAACAGGCCCTGAGATATATGAGCAGATCATGGAGCATGAAGAGAATATAGATGCGTTTGTTGCCGGTGTGGGGACCGGTGGTGTAGTAATGGGGGTCGGAAATTATCTGAGAGAGAAAAATCCGGCAGTCAAAATACACCCGCTTGAGCCCGGGAACTCACCTACGCTATCGACAGGACACAAAGTGGGAGCACACAGGATAGAGGGTATCTCTGATGAGTTTATCCCCTCTATTTTGGAGTTGGATTTTCTTGATGATGTTATATCTGTAGATGACGGTGATGCTATCTGTATGGCACAAAAGCTGGAGAGAGATCTGGGGCTTGAGATAGGCATATCTTCCGGTGCTAACTTTCTGGGTGCTGTATTGGCTCAAGATATGATATCCAATGATGCGGTAGTGGCAACCATATTTACAGATGATAACAAGAAATACAAAAGCACGGACCTGAACAGAGTGGAGCAGATAAAGTGTGATTTTATCTCCTCGGATATAGAGCTGCTGGGTGTAGCAAAAATAGAGTTTTAGGTGATATGTAGAACTCTGTATTATTTCTTTTCGTTCAACCTCGACTGATACTCCTGCGGATGTTTGCAGACCGGACAGGTTTTGGGTGCTTTTTTGCCGCGATGAACATGACCGCAGACTTCGCAGATCCACTCCTCTTCTTCATTATCGCTCTCATACTCTTTTCCTGATTCGAGTCTCTCCAGCAGTTCCCGGTACATCTTCTCATGCTCGACTTCCACCTTGCCGATCGCTTTGAAGAGCCGTGCTGCATCTTTCTCTCCATCCGCTTCGGCGACCGCAGCGAAATCAGGGTACATAGTGAGATTTTCATAGCTTTCACCGGCGATGGCATCCTTGAGATTGGCTACTGTGTCACCAAAATTTTCACCATCCTGCATCATATTTCGTAACTTTAATTCCAATTTGGCATGCTCTTTTTCGTTATTGGCGGCACGCTGAAAATGAGCAGCAATATCACGATAGCCCTCTTTTTGGGCGACTTTGGCATAATACTCATACTTATTTCTAGCCTGTGATTCACCGGCAAATGCTTTCATCAGATTGACCATCGTCAGATTTTCAGTGATGCAGCTCATCTCCTCGCCGCAACAGACCAGTGTTCCTCCGCCGACTTTGCTCACTTCGACTTCATTGCCGCATTTTGAACAGCGGTAGGTTTCATATTGTCTCATAACTTTTCTCCTTTTGAATGGTGTTAAAACAATTATAGCACAATAGAGGATAAAAAATAAGACCCAAATCCCGAAATAGAAAAAAGCATTAGAGACAACCATTGCATTCATGGGCATTGAGAAAAATCATCGACGAACCTACGGGTGCGACTCAAATTTTTTTCAACACCCCTAAATGCAAGCGTTATCACTACTGCAAATTTTTCTATTTCGTGATTTGGGTAAGATTACAGCCCTCCATTAGAAGAGTTGAGATATTATAACGCACTATAACAACAAGGAGTACTGTCGTGAAATACATTATATTGGGAATATCTGCGCTTTTAATGCTTGGGGGGTGCGTTGGTCAGCCAAAACCGCAACCGCAGCCAAAACCAGTGGTGAAAAAAGTAGAAAAGCCAAAGCCAAAGCGTGTCTATAAAAAAGCACCTCGTAAGCATGGAAAAGTTCCGCCACTGCCAGAACGGGAAGTTGATCTCGATATGGACGATATGGTTGATCAGGCAATGGCGGAGACCCTCAATGATGACAATGCAGTTCAGGCAATGCCATAAATTTTATCGTAAAGATAAAATTTATTTGGCAAAATGAAAGACTATAAGATAGCCGATACCGGCCATCAGGATAGTTCCAAAGAGATTGAGCGCCATATTGGCAAAGGCATGCCCATAATGGCCTGACTCAAGCAGAAAAAAGCTCTCGATGGCAAAAGTGGAGTAGGTCGTCAATGCTCCCAGCAAGCCTGTCACAAGAAAAGATTTCAGGTGTGCAGAGAGAGAACTGTTGAAGTGAAACCATGCAAAAAGCATTCCGATAGCAAGGCTTCCTATCAGATTGACAGCCAGCGTACCAAAGGGAAGGGTGTGGGGTATATGCCGACTGACAAATCCATTGATCAACACACGCGAGACGGCACCCAGTGCACCGCCGCTAGCGACTGCGAGAAGAGTGAGCCAGTTCACTATCGATAACCTTTTGCATAGAGTCTCTCACTATCTTATACCATTCATCTGATGCATTTTTGACATCAACTGCAGGGAGATAAGTATATTTTACAGTTGAATTATGACCGGTTTTATCATGTTCATTAAATAGATATTTGCTTCCTGTGATAACAACCGGCTGCACTTTCAGGTCAAGCTTCTTTGCAATGAATTTTGTTCCGGATTTGAAGGAGCCCAGCTCTTGTCCTTTGGCACGGGTTCCTTCCGGGAAAACTGCGACTGCACGATGTTTGACCTCAAGAGACTCTTTGACATCCTTGATCAACTTGATCAGCCCTGCCTTATTTTCTCTATCGATAGAGATCATATCACCATTTCTCAGGAGATGTCCAAACCATGGCATATTGAAGAGTTCTTTTTTGGCTATCCATCGCAGATGCCCTGTTTGCAAGGCTTCCATACCAATAATGTCTACAATGCCCTGATGATTCATAATAATCATATCCGCATCGGGGTCAGCGTCTCCAGCCTGTTCTACTCTGCCTCCCATCAAAAAAATGATCACTCTGTTAAGATGATGCATGATAGGCCCTTTTTTAGAGGGAAATAGAGTGATCAGCGGGATCATAATGAGAGCAATGATAAAAGAGATAGCAAATGCTCCCCAGAAAAATCTAATTGTTGCAAAGATCTTCATCTTTGATCCATCCTATGATTCCATTTTTATACTCTATTTTATTAAATTCATCTCTCTCTCCCAGAAGTGATGTAGTGAACTCATCACCGACATTCATGCTGACACGACTGGTATGGGTGGGCAGGATATATAGGGATGACCCCTGCTTGATACATACATCTTTTCCAGGGACATAAAAAGTAAAAAGAGTAATAAGGGTCACGACAGCCAGTACGAGATAAAAGAAGTCTCTCTTCCACAAAAATAGAAGAAAAAACAGAGCGGTCAAACCTATAAAGGTCATTTTTTTTACTTTGTCGAAACTATCATCTTTCGGGTTGAGTCCGGACTGTGTCGAAACGGTATAATCCCTGATAACAATGGGAGCTTCCAGAAAGACATACTGCCCTTTGATAGTATTGAAATAGGTAAATTTAATACTCTTTTGTGATTCTGGTACAACAGCATAGTAGTCAGCTCTTGCTTTGGCATTACTTCGTTTAATATTTTCAATGCCATCTTCAATCACAGTTTTCAGGTGCATATTTTCCAGATTTGCCTCAAAGGCTTCAATAGAGAGTGTTATAAGGTTATTTTTGCCATCATAAGTAGAAGCTTGCGATGTTTTGATCTTCATATCGGCAGCCAGAACACCACAGAAGTCCTTTCTGGGCTTGAGTGCAGCAATAGGAATATCTATAGCATCCAGATAGATCGTTTCATCTGCTTTTCCAATCATGAGTTGTGGAAGATGAAAGATTCCCGTATGAGCCTTGAAGTAAAAGGTGTAGAAGCTGTCATTGCCATTTTTAACAACTAGAGGCTCTTGGAAAATAGGTCGGTTTTCACCTTCGTTATCAAAAGAAAAGCGAGGCATATCCTTGGCTGACCTGAGCTCCAGGACAGTAATAGGAAATATTTGATTTTCATAAACTTTTTTAGGAAGGTAGCTATATTTATACTCTTCTCCCGCTTGCAGAAAGGATAAAAATCCGATCAGTATAAATAGCAGGCCGAAAAGAGGCTTTGGCAGGTGCATTACTGCTCAAAACCTTGCAGCATTTTGATCCCCTGTTTGGAACCTAGAATAGCCTCCATCGCTCTTTCGGGATGCGGCATCAGTCCAAAAACATTTTTCTTTTCATTGCAAATACCGGCGATGGAAGTGACTGAGCCATTGACAATCTCTCGTTCACCCTGAGCGTTGCAATAGCGTAACAGTATCTGTCCATTCTCTTCAAGGGAATTGAGTCCCTTATCATCAATATAATAGTTTCCATCCGCATGGGCAATTGGAATATTGAGTACTTCATTATTGCTGCATTTATTGAGAAAGGCATTGTCACTATTGATGACTTTTAGATTCTGGTATTTTGATATAAAGTGTAGATTGTTGTTTCGTTTCAGTGCTCCGGGCAATAGACCGACTTCAGTGAGGATTTGAAATCCATTGCAGATCCCCAGTACTCTTCCTCCCTTGTCAGCATACTCCACTACAGCTTTCATCACAGGAGAGAATCGTGCGATTGACCCGGAACGCAGATAGTCCCCATAGCTGAATCCGCCGGGAACCACTACGAGATCTGTATCGTCAGGAAGTGTCTCCTCCTTGTGCCAAATCAGCTCTGTAGTGCAGCCCAATTTCTCAAATGCATATTGTGTGTCAAATTCACAATTGGTACCGGGAAATCTCAGGATAGCGACTTTCATATCGACTTTTTTGGGAGATTTTTGCATCAGACTATCTCAATCGTATAGTCTTCGATGACTGTATTGGCAAGAAGCGTTTCGCACATCTCCTTGACTTCATCTCTGGCCTCTTCTTTGTTGTCTGTATCCAACTTGATGACAATCTGCTTGCCGATGCGAACATCCTGAACTCCTTTGAAATTCATAGATTCGAGTGCATGGTGTGATGCTTTCCCCTGTGGATCGAGAACACCCTCTTTTAGATATACATTTACGATGGCTTTCATCTATTTCTCCTCCAATATTCTCTTGAGTACTTCTTCATAGGCAACTTTAAGTCCCCCGAGACCCTCTCTAAAGCGGTCCTTATCCATCTTCTCTCCACTGGTGCTGTCCCAGAGTCTGAAATTGTCCGGACTGAGTTCATCGATGAGAATGATATTGTCATCACTGTCTCGTCCAAACTCAAGCTTGAAATCAACCAGTGTCAAATTCCGTTTTGCATAAAAATCCCTGAGCAGGGTGTTAATGCGGCGTGCCATAAAACGCATATAGTCAAGCTCATCTTCGCTTTTGACCAGTTCAAGAATCAGGCAGTGCTGATCGTTTAACTTCGGGTCACCGAGTGCATCATCCTTATAATCAAACTCTACAAGCGTAAAAGGAAGCACCTTGCCGTCTTCGATACCAAGGTTTCTGCTGAGACTTCCCGTAGCAATATTTCGCACAATTACTTCAATGAAAATTACATCTGCTTTTTTATGCAGCATATGATTATCATCGAGCATTTCGACGAAGTGGGTAGGGATGCCCTTTTGATTAAGATATTTGAAAAGTACTGTAGAGATTTTGTTGTTGAGTGCACCTTTTCCAGCTTCACTGGATTTTTTTTCGCCATTGAATGCGGTAAGGTCATCTTTGAACTCTGAGATATATAGATCCGGGTCCTCTGTCGACCAGATCTTTTTTGCTTTTCCTTCGTAAACCAGTTTCTCTTTTTTCACTACTTTTTCTCCTGTTTTGTTTGGGTTGTGATCATCAATGCCTTGAGGATATCGATGGCACTTTTAAGCTGCGCATCATTATAGATTTGATCTTCGGTTATTATTGTCTTGTTTTGATCTTCTTCATTCACCGGATTATTTTCATCACTCTTCTTTTTTTCTTCTGTCTCTCCATTAACCTTCTCGAGCTCTTTTTCCAAATGTTTTTTAAGCTCTCGTTCTTTGATCATAAAGCTGTTATTGTTGTCTCTGGCCACCTTTCCCTGGTGCACGATAATATCCGGAGTGACGCCTTCTGCCTGGATCGTTCTGCCGCTTGGCAGATAATATCGTGCCACAGTCAGGCGAAGTGCTTCGCCATCTCCTACAGGCATGACTACCTGGACGCTCCCTTTTCCGAAAGTCTTTTTGCCTACAATGATGGCACGCCCGACATCCTGAAGCGCACCGCTGACGATCTCGCTGGCACTGGCTGAGCCGCCATTGACCATGACGACAATAGGTGTTTTGGTATCTGTATCTTCGGCGTGTGCCTTAAATTCAATATTTTCGCTCTCTTTTCTGCCTTTTTGGCTGACAATAACTCCTTTGTCCATAAAAAGATCAGCCAGTCCCACCGCCTGGTCAAGCAAGCCGCCAGGATTGTTTCTCAAGTCCAGGATATAGCCGGTACGATTGCTCTCTTTGCTGATCGCCTCTTTCACATCTTTTGCTACTTTCTGGTCAAAAGAGGTGACATGGATATAGAGGATATCATCATCGATCTTTTTGGCATAGACAGACTGGATCTTGATAATATCTCTGGTAATTTTGATCGCCAGAGGTTTGGATTCACCTTTTCGAACAATTGTTAAAACAATATCTGTTTTGGGCTTCCCTCTCATGATCGCAACACACTCATCTATTGTCATACCCAGTGTTGCCTTATCGTCAATCTTGAGGATAATATCTCCCGCTTTGACACCCGCCTTGTCAGCAGGAGTGCCGACCAGTGGCGCGATCACAGTCAAAACACCATCTTTCATCCCGACGCTGATCCCCAGACCGCCGAATTCTCCGCTTGTCTGAACATTAAGCTCCTTGAAGCTCTTTTTATCCATAAAAGAGGAGTGGGCATCCAGGTTGGTAAGCAGTCCTTTGAGTGCCTTATCCACCAAGTCAGTAGTATTGAGGTCATCGACATACTGTTGATCGATAGCGTTGAGGATGCGCGTAAATTTGATATAAGCCTCAAGTTTGCTTTTTTTACTCTCGTCCGGTGTTTCATTTTTCGCCTGAGCGTTTGTCCCAACGATCAAGGCTGCCGCCACAGTAGAGAGAAGTCCTAAAGCGATGATTTTTTTACTTTTTTTCATCATTATTATTTGTCCATTGGTAGAATAAGATTTGGGCTATATTCTATTTAAATAATACTTAGAGGTGCCTATGTTGCCTTAGTCGGGGCGGTAATAAATATGAAGTTAATACAAATTTATTAATAAACTTGACATAAAGTGACTAAAGTTGTATAATACTCTCATAAATCAATAAAAAGTTCAAGGAGATATTAAAATGAGTATATTAGAAAAATTAACCAATCAAATGACAGCAACAGTTGAATCAGGTCTCTCACTGGCACTCCACAATAAAAACCAGGAAGTAGAACCGGTACATCTGATCTGGGCACTACTGACAAATAGCGGATCTATACTGCATCAGGCGCTCAATAAAATGAATGCAGATAAAGCAGCCATAGAACTCGAAGCAAAGAGTACTGCCGAGAAACTGCCGACAGTCTCTTCTGTAACCAAAGAGACCATCAAGCTTTCGCAAAACCTTGTTCGTTCGCTGCAAAACGGGGAGGGTGCGATGGCAGCGAACGGAGATCAGTATCTTGCTGTTGATAGCTGGCTGATAGCCAACAGTGATGAACCTTTTATCAAGGATGTTATCGGGAAGTATGTTGATATCTCAGAGTTCAAAAAGACACTGGAGTCTATCCGGGGCGGTAAGCAGATCGATTCACAGAGCGGTGACGAGACACTCGAAGCACTGGATCAGTACGGTATCGACCTGAACCAAAAAGCGATAGATGGTGAGCTGGATCCTGTGATAGGGAGAGATGAAGAGGTACAGCGTATGATGCAGATCCTCATCCGAAAGACCAAAAACAACCCGATCCTCATCGGCGAACCAGGAACCGGTAAAACGGCTATTGTGGAGGGTTTAGCCCAGCGTATTGTAAACAAAGAGGTGCCTTTGAGTCTTCAAAATATGCGTGTTATTTCACTTGATATGAGTCGATTGATCGCCGGAGCGAAGTACCGGGGAGAGTTTGAAGATCGACTCAAAGCGGTGATAGACGAGGTAAAAGAGTCTGCTAATGTCATCCTCTTTATCGATGAGATTCATACGATTGTGGGTGCCGGAGCCGGCGAGGGCGGTATGGATGCCGCCAATATTCTCAAGCCGGCATTGGCGAGAGGTGAACTGCATACGATCGGGGCTACAACGCTCAAAGAGTATCGTAAGTATTTTGAGAAAGATACTGCGCTTCAGAGACGCTTTCAGCCTGTCAAGGTCGAAGAGCCTAGCATCAATGAGGCACTGCAAATCCTCAGAGGGATCAAGGATCGCCTGGAGTCTCATCACAATGTGATCATCATGGATTCCGCACTGGTTGCGGCAGCCAAATTGAGTGACCGCTATATCACCGACAGGTTTTTGCCGGACAAAGCGATCGACCTGATCGATGAAGCAGCAGCAGAGCTCAAAATGCAGATCGAGAGTGAGCCGACCGATTTAGCAAAGATCAAACGGGAAATATCGACAATTCAGGTTGAAAAAGAAGCACTCCTGATGGAGGAGAGTGAGAAGAATAGTAAACGGCTTGAAGAGATCGTCAAAGAGTTAGCCGACATGGAGGAGAAGCGCTCCACACTTCAAAGCCGTTTCGAGAATGAAAAAGAGGTTTTCAATCAGATCGCCGAAGTCAAAAGTACTATCGAATCACTCAAAACCCAGGCAGAAGCTGCCAAGCGGGGAGGAGACTTCAACAAAGCAGCAGAGATTGAGTATGGACAAATCCCTGCCGAAGAAGAGGCACTCCAGGCACTGAAGGATAAGTGGGACGGCATGGTAGAGGAGGGTACACTGCTCAAAAATTCCGTAGACGAAGAGATGATCGCCAGTATCGTCAGTCGATGGACAGGCATCCCTGTGACAAAAATGATGCAGAGTGAAAAAGATAAAGTCCTCCATATCGAAGATATACTCAAAGAAGAGGTTGTAGGACAGGAGGAGGCGCTCACGGCAGTTGCCAGAGCGATCAAGCGAAACAAAGCCGGACTCAGTGATGTCAATAGGCCGATCGGAAGCTTTATGTTCCTCGGTCCGACAGGTGTGGGTAAAACACAGGTTGCCAAGACATTGGCAAAATTCCTCTTTGACTCCGAAAAGTCATTGATCCGTATCGATATGAGTGAATATATGGAGAAGCATGCTGCCAGCAGACTCGTCGGCGCACCTCCGGGATATGTAGGATACGAAGAGGGTGGTCAACTGACAGAAGCTGTGAGGAGAAAGCCCTATTCAGTCGTACTTTTCGATGAGATAGAGAAGGCGCACCCGGATGTCTTCAATATACTCCTTCAGGTGCTCGATGATGGCCGTCTGACGGATAACAAAGGGGTAACGATAGATTTCAAAAATACTATCATTATCATGACCTCCAATATCGCCAGTGATAAAATCATGGAGTTTAATGACCCGGAGGATCGGAGAAAAGCGGTAAGTGATGAACTGAAATTTCATTTCAAGCCCGAGTTTCTCAATCGCCTGGATGATATCGTGATCTTCAATCCGCTTGACCTTGAGGCTATCACTAGTATCGTAGATATTCTATTTGCAGATATCCAGAAGAAGTTGGCAGAACGAGATATCCTGATTACGCTCACTCCAGCTGCCAAAGCTTATGTGGCAGAAGCAGGGTTCGATCCCGTCTATGGCGCACGACCGCTCAAGAGAGCACTCTATGAAGTAGTCGAAGACAGACTCGCCGAATTGATACTGGAAGGCAGAATAGTCGAAGGGTCTCGTGTAGAGTTTGATGTACAGAATGATGAAATTACTGTTAATATTAGCTAATTGATGAAATTTTGGAGATGAGTTAAAATATTTAAGAAGGCTTTTTGATTTTTATTATGTTAAACTTAAAGTATTTCAACAATAGGGGATGAGCAGAGATGAGAGAGATTATAAATATCTACAAAAAAAATAAGATGACGATAGAAAGTTATATCCA
>JAYEOH010000139.1:0-2153 GCA_034722775.1 Campylobacterota bacterium
CCATTATAGAATGATTTTACAAATGCTAGATTCACTATTTTTTGATATAATTTTTATCAATAATACACCAAGGAAAAAAATGTCACTCTATAAAACAATTCTCACTGCCGCAATTATCAGCAGTGCACTCATCTTTACTGCATGCTCAAGATCAAATCCAACCCCCAAAGGACCCAAGCCGATGGATACCAGAGGCAAAAGTGAAAACTTCATACGGGGTGCCGAGGATGGCTGCACAACTGCCAATGGAGACTATACCAAAAACCACAATGACTTCAACAACGATGTCGAATACCACGAAGGGTGGTTCGCCGGACGAAAATACTGCGAAATTCGTCACGGGTAAACCACAGTATGAAACTGCATCACCCTAAACTTCTGGCACTAAATGCTGATATCTCCACTTTTGGAGAAAGTGGAGTGTAACTCAGAATCTATTTTGATTTATCTCTTCTGCTTCGCAACTAAAACAAAAAACTCTAGATAAAATTGAAAGTTATAAAAATGTGGTAGAATTTTTGAAAAATGAGAAAAAACTCCGGCAAAGTGCCGGATTGGAAAGAGTTGCTTACGCTGGTACGACAGAGACTCTCTTTTGATTGTTTGACTTGTTGCCGAACTGAACAACACCGTCGATGAGCGCAAAAATCGTATGATCTTTACCCATGCCTACGCCAGTGCCCGGGTGTACTTTTGTGCCTCTTTGTCTGATGATAATGTTACCAGGGATAACAGCCTCACCGCCAAATTTCTTGACGCCTAGACGACGACCCGCTGAATCGCGGTTATTTTGAGTTGATCCCTGACCTTTTTTGTGTGCCATTGCTGCTCCTTTATGCGATTGAAGTGATTTTAACTCTGGTAAAGTCTCTTCTGAAACCTCTTTTGAGTTTTGAATCTTTTCTTCTTCTTTTTTTATAGATGATCACTTTCTTGTCTCTGCCTTCATTGATCACCTCACCTTTGACGACTGCACCCTCTACAAAAGGAGTACCAACGGTTAATTCACCGTTATCTACTGCGAGAACTTCTTTGAACTCTACAGCACTTTTTGGCTCAAGGCTCATGTTGTCAAAAGCGATGATATCACCCTCTTGAACTTTGAACTGTTGACCACTTGCTTTAATGATTGCGTACATTGCAAACCCTTTATTCTGTTTATGTATCTTAAAAAAGTTCGAGATTATACCCAAACAATGATTAATATTTTTTTAAATCGAAATCTATCCAACTCTTTCTCCGTGAATTCTGTCGATTTTCTCATCATTTTTCTCTTCTATGACTACCTTGGAGTGCTCACTATAAATTTGCTCAAGGTCATTCTTGGCAATAGCCCTGCCCAATTCTATCATTTCATACGCCTTGTTAAATTCATAAAAACCGCAGGCATTGTTGGGAATAGCTATCATGATATCGGGTGAGTATCCTGCCATTTTGCAATCCAATATGGCATTTTGCATAATATCGATCGTGCGTCCTACAATGTCAAACATACCCATCTCGTCAAATGTGCTTTTTTTCTCTCTGGCAAACAACTCTTCAGCCTTTTTTGCCATCTCAAAAAAGGTCTCCTGTATCCCATTCTCTTTTTCACGCTCTCTTTCTGGAATGTGAATTTTATAATCATTGACAACATTGGAACTGAGGTTGACGGCAATGGTACAATCTGTATCATCCGACAGTGTTGGTGCGATAGGGAGGGGATTGAGCACACCGCCATCGATCAGGTAGCGATCTCCGATCTTCTTGGGTGTGAAAACCGTAGGAATAGCGATCGAAGCCCTGATAGCATCGATGAGCCTCCCTTTTTGGATCCACACCTCTTTCTGCTTGATAAGGGCTGTTGCAACAGCGGTAAACGGGATGGGAAGATCCTCTATCATCACATCACCGACCATCTCTTCAATCACGGCAAATACTTTATCACCCCGAATCATGCCCGTTCCCGTAAAAGAGAAATCAACCAGTTTGGCTACATCCATAAGATCCAGTCCCAATACCCACTCTTTATACGCTTCAAGCTTTCCACAGGCATAGAGCGCACCTATCAGTGCCCCCATGGATGATCCGGAGATAGACTTGATCTCATATCCGTGAGTCAAAAGCTCTTCGATCACACCGATATGTGCATAACCCCTGGCACCGCCGCTGCC
>JAYEOH010000140.1:0-7577 GCA_034722775.1 Campylobacterota bacterium
AAATGCCACATCCATCATCGTATCAATCTCATCATAAGTGATCACATAAGGCGGCATAAAGTAGATAATCGAACCAAGCGGACGCAGGAGTACACCATGGCTTAAGCCATACTCATAAACCTTCAAGCCGATACGCTCCTCAGCTCTGTATCCTTTCAGTTCTACCGCTGCCACCATACCGGTCTGTCTGATCTCTTTGACATTAGAGAGTGCTTTGAAGCATTCCAGCTTTTCTGCGATATAGAGGCTTTTTTTTCTATTATCACCCAAAATATCTTCTGTTTCAAAAATATCCAGTGTCGCCAATGCAGCGCTGCATGCCAGAGGATTGCCGGTATAACTGTGAGAGTGCAAAAAGGCTTTATGCTCATTGTAATCACAATAAAAAGCACTGTAAACTTCATCTGTTGTCATCACCACAGAGAGGGGGAGGTAGCCGCCTGTCAATCCTTTGGAGAGAAGCATATAGTCAGGGCTTATCCCTGCCTGTTCACATCCGAACATCGTTCCGGTCCTTCCAAATCCTGTCATGATCTCATCTGCTATCAGGTGAACACCATGGGCTTTTGTCAACACTCTGGCACCTTTGAGATAATCCGGGTGATACATATGCATCCCCCCGGCACCCTGAATCAGGGGCTCCACAATCAATGCTGAGATCTCTCCGCCGCGCTCATCAAGCAGATCCGAGAGTGCCTCCAGGGCTTCCCTGGCACTCTGCCGGCTCTGATCTGCGGGCACGGGTGTCTGGATACAGGCGATCAGGAGCGGCTCATAAGTCTCTTTGTAGAGCTGCACATCTCCAACACTCAATGCGCCAAGCGTTTCACCATGGTAACTGTTGCTCAGCGACAGAAAGAGAGATCGACTCTCTCCTCTGTTTCGATGGTAGTGGTAGCTCATCTTCAGTGCCACCTCTACTGCACTTGATCCATTATCAGCAAAAAAGACTTTCTGCAGCCCCTCGGGTGTCAGGGCGACAAGCCGCTTTGCCAATGTAACGGCCGGCTCATGGGTAAACCCTGCCAGAATAACATGCTCGAGTGTATCAAGCTGCTCTTTGACCCTTTCGTTGATTTGGGGATTGGCATGTCCGAATATATTGACCCACCAGCTGCTAATCGCATCGATATAGCGATTGCCCTCGAAGTCATAGAGGTAGACCCCTTTGCCTGACTTGATCGGGATCAGCGGAAGCGTCTCATGATCCTTCATCTGCGTACAGGGATGCCATATATGCTGCAGGTCCTCTTCTATCATTCTCTTGTTCATCTTGCCTCCTTAAGTAGGGAATCAACCATTTTTAACCACAAGTTGCTATAATATTAAAAAATTTTAACATAGGGTACCAGTATAGCCCCTGAAGAAGGTAGAAAAAGCATGATTAGTTGGATGCAAAAACACAATAAATACCTGATCGTTACCATTTGGATCGCTACAATCGCATTTATCGGTGCAGGTTTTGTTGGGTGGGGGAGCTACCAGTATGGCTCCAAAGCAGGAAGTATCGGCAAAGTCGGCGATATAGAGATCGGCAAACCGGAATTTGATATGGCATATAGCGATCTCTATCAGCGCTACAATCAAATGATGCAGGGGAAACTTGATGAAGCGAAAGCCAGAGAGATGGGATTGGCACAGCAGGCATTCTCTACACTCGCTGTGCAGGCGCTGCTCCTAAATCTGGCAAATGAGTTTGGAATCATTGTCTCTGATGAAGAGCTGGGATATAAACTTTCTCAAATACCCTCCTTTCAGAAAGAGGGAAAATTTAATATAGAAATTTATGAGGGATTCCTCAAGAGTCGTCGCATGAAAGCAAAAACTTTTGAACAAGTCATCCAAAATGAGACGATTATCCAAAAGATGTTTTCACTCCTCGACAGCAAGAGTCTCTCTTTTGAAATAGATGTATTTGCTGCTGCGATCAATGTCTCGGATAAGATTGCATACAGAGTCCTCACTGCTGATGACCTCAACCTCACTACAAACGAAGAGAAACTCAAAAGCTATTGGGAGGCACACAAGTCCGACTATATGACACCCAAAAAGTATCAACTGGATATTCTATGGACTGAGAGCAAAGATGCCAATACAACCAATGTGGAGCTCGAAGAGTTCTATGCGCAAAACAGCTTTAACTATATCGATACAGACGGCAAACAGCTCCTGCTCGAAGATGCCAGAGAAAAAGTGCTCGCAGACCTGAAGATGAAAAAATCAAAAAAACACGCGCAAAAGCAGTATATTGGTTTCAAAAAAGGCAAAATTGACAAAAGCGAAACGATGACGCTGGCACTCAACGATACCGTATTGGCATCAGAAGCCTGGAAAGAGGTACAATCCAAAGATATCAATACAATCTTGAAACCCAAAGCGATCGGAAACCGCTATGCAACAATCAAAGTTGTCAGCATCATTGAGCCAAAAGAGATGAGCTTTGATGAGGCAAAAACAGCAGTAACCGCTGAGTATGAAAAAGTTTCCAAAGCAGAAGGATTGACAACACTCGCCGAGTCAACACTGAAAAACTTTGATGAGAGTCGAGCTACGGTATCTGATTTTGTAACACTTGACAGCCGTGATGCCCTGAGTCCGCTCACTCTTCAGGAAACTTTACAATTTTTACAAAAACTATTTACATCTCAGAAAGAAAATGGTATTATAACAATAGAGAATAAAGTTGTTGTTTACAGGATAATAGAGCAGAAGATGGCAGCAAATGCTGAGAGTAACAATACAGAGCTTGTAAAGAGCAGTGTCAACCAAATAAAAACACAGGACTTGCAGACCAATCTTCTCAAAAGCCTGGATCAGAAGTACAAAACAAAGAAATTTGTAGAAGGAATATAAATTGAACGAAACAATTTTAGCAATTGATATCGGTTCTACAAAAATCTGCGCAATTATCGCTGAGGTTGAAGACGAAAGGATTCAGATCATTGGTCATGGCATCAGTAGATCCCAGGGTGTAAAAAAGGGAGTTATTACCAATATCGAACTCGCCTCCAAATCAATCAAAAAAGCGATAAACGATGCCAAGCGCATATCGGGAAGCACTATATCTACAGCTACTATCTCTATCTCCAATGCCTATGCAAAGAGTCTAAACTCAACCGGAATCGTCAATATTCCCCATAAAGATATCTCCATCAAAGAGATCGAGAGAGTGATCCATACTGCACAATACAATGCCAATGTGCCGACCGAATATGATGTTGTCCATATCCTTCCTTATAATTTCAAAGTAGATGATCAGGACTTCATCGAAGATCCCTATGGGATGAATGCCAGTCGCATGGAGGTAGATGTCAATATCATCATGACTCAAAAATCCAGCCTGAGCAATCTCAAAAAAGCTGTCGTTTCTGCAGGTGTCAATATCGACGGAATCGTTCTCAGCGGATATGCATCTGCTATCGCCACTATGGGTGAAGACGAGAAAGAGCTGGGTGTAGCCGTGATCGATATGGGAGGTCAGACAAGCAACCTGATCATTCATACCGGTAACTCAATCCGATACAATGACTTCCTCAGTGTCGGTTCCAACCATATAACCAACGATCTCTCTATGGCACTGCATACGCCTCTTCAAATTGCGGAAAATGTCAAGAAACGCCACGGCAATCTGCTTAATAGCAGCACAGATGTCATCGAACTTCCTGTGATCGGTGATGAAGATAACAGAAATGAAGTCTCTCTGGAAATCGTTCACTCCGTTATCCTCGCAAGAGTCGAAGAGGCACTGATGATCCTCTCCAAGTCACTGGACAAGAGCCTGCTCAAAGAGCAGATCGGTTCCGGTATCATATTGACAGGCGGTATGACCAAGCTCAAAGGCATCAGAGAGCTGGCACAGGCGATCTTTGACGGAATGCCGGTACGCATAGCACAGCCTGAAGAGAAAGATATCGGAGGACTCTTTGATGAGCTGAAAGATCCATCATTCTCAACCGTCATCGGCCTGCTTCTCTACAGTGCGGGTAAACATACAGAATATGAGATCAACATAAACAACCAGCTGCTGCACTCCAAACATATTCAGACAGAGTCTTTTCCGGATGATATAGATAAAAATAGTCATCCAAAAAGTGATGAAAAAACAAATCTTGAAAATATTGAACTTGGCGGAACAATCAAAGCAGCTCAGGAGAAGAGAAGAGAGAAGAAAAAGCATAAAGAAGAGGAAGAGGAAGAGAACCTCGACATCTTTACAGAGTTGCCTGATGACCCATTGGATGGCGGCAATCCAATCAAAAAGTTTGCAAACTGGGCCAGACAGTTATTTTAATTACACCAACAGAGGAGGGGAAAATGGAAGAGTATTTCGAAATAGAGGTAATAGAGACAAAGACAGCATCAAATGGTGCCAAAATCAAGGCAATCGGTGTTGGAGGCGGCGGAGGCAATATGATCAACCATATGATCAACGAGGGGATGCACAATATCGATCTGATCGTTGCCAATACTGATGCACAGGCACTTCAAGCGTCTGTTTCACCATTTAAGATGCAGCTGGGAATGAATGCGACACGAGGTCTGGGGGCAGGAATGATGCCCGACAAGGGACGGGAAGCAGCATTGGAGAGTTTCGAAGATATCAAATCCATACTCGAGGGTTCCGATATAGTCTTTATCTCTGCCGGTCTTGGCGGAGGAACCGGAACAGGGGCTGCGCCGATCATCGCTCAGGCAGCCAAAGAGATTGGTGCACTTACTGTCTCTATCGTAACCAGTCCTTTCAAATTTGAAGGACGGAAGCGTACCAAACTGGCAAAAGAGGGACTTGAAGAACTCAAGAGAGAGAGCGACTGTATTATCGTTGTGCCAAATGAAAAACTCCTTGCGGTCGTCGAAAAAAATCTCGGCATCAAAGAGAGCTTCAAGCTTGTTGACGATATCCTCTCTCAGGCAGTCGGCGGAATCTCCAATGTCATCCTCTCTCATGGTGAAAATGACATAAACCTGGACTTCGCCGATGTCAAAACGATTATGAGTCACAGAGGACTTGCACTGATGGGTGTCGGATACAGTGCCGGCACCAATGCTGCTTATGATGCAGCCAAAGCAGCGATCGAATCACCTCTGTTGGACAATATCTCTATTGATGGAGCTATGGGTGTACTGGTACACTTCGATATCCATCCTGACTATCCGATCCTTGAGATATCGGCAGCGATGAATATCGTCGAAGAGAATGCAGATGAAGATGCCAATGTAATCTTCGGTACAACAACCAATCCCGATATGGATATCGAAGAGGTCAAGATCACCATCATCGCTACAGGATTTGATGATCACAGCACAATAGTCGCAGCACCGCAAGATGTCAGCAAGCCAAAATCAACAAGAACCCTGCTGCACACAGCGGACAGATCAACAGCAAACCCTATGCCGCCAAGAGCAGGCAGAAGAGTTGTTGGTGGAGATTATGGCGAGCACGAAGATATTCTCGATGTCCCCACATTCCTCAGAAAGCAGATGGATTAGAGACCCTCTCTCTCTTCCCCCTCTTCTCCTCTCTTCATTAGAAACCTTTTTTTTGCTATAATTAGCTTCATAAATATTAAGGTCACCTCCATTATCATTAAACTAAGGACTCTCAGGAACCTCAAACTTGTTTGAGGCAAGGGTTCAGCCTCAGAATTAGGTTACTGGCTCAAACAAGTTTGAGCGTCCTAAAGAGCATAAATCCTTAGCTTAATGGCACTGAAGGTGCTCTCCAACAATACTCACAAGGAACAACAATGAAATACCTCAAAAAACTCTCTGACTATGCTATGGTGGGCGGTGTCGGTGCACTGCTCGTGACAGGATTGACAGGATGCCAGGAGCAATCAAATGAAAGCACTCAACAGGGCGAAGCAAAACCTAAAGGTGCTTTTGTCATCATTGAAGAGACGACTCCGGGAAAATACAAAATCAAAGATGAATTTCCTTCAGATGAGACAAGAATAGTTCTCAAAACACTTGATGGAACTGAAAAGGTATTGACCCAGGCAGAACTGGACACGCTTATGAAAGAAGAAGATGCAAAGATCGATAACGGCACTTCTGATCTCACTAAGCCGCAAGATGCACAGGTAAGCTCTCAGGGAATGGGGCTTGGCGAAACTATACTGGCAAGTGCCGCAGGTGCCATGCTGGGTGCATGGATCGGAAGCAAACTCTTTGGAAATTCAAACTATCAGAACAACCGAAAAGCCGGCTATAAATCTCCATCGACCTACTCTAAAAGTCAAAAAAGCTTCAGCAAATCCGGGTCAGCATCCAAATCTGGCAAGAGCGGCAAATCCGGGAAAAGTGGCTACTTTGGGAAAAAATCCGGCGGAACATCTACTGCCCGCAGCAGCTCTTACGGTGGCTAGATCATGATAACACTTCAACAAACCAAACCACTCGACCTGGAGTACCTGGACAGACTTGGTTTTGTCTGGCATACAGATGAGGATAACACATCCTATGTTTCTGATCAACTAGTCACTATCTCCGAAGAGGAGGCAGAAGCATATTATGAGGCAGGCAATACGCTCTATGAAATGTATATCCAGGCAGGAGAGCATGTCATCGAAAACAACCTGTTCCATGACATAGGCATCCCCTTCAATCTTGTCGAACAGATCAAGGAGACATGGGAAAATGATATCCATTGGCATCTCTATGGCAGATTTGATCTTGCCGGCGGAATAGATGGAAAACCGATCAAGCTTCTGGAGTTCAATGCCGATACTCCTACGGCACTCTTTGAAACAGCGATCATACAGTGGGCAATACTTAAACAAAACGGTCTTGAGGAGGAGAGCCAGTTCAACAGTCTCTATGAGTCTTTGATTGATAACTTCAAGCGCCTTGTGACGCTTGAAGAGAGTGTGGATACCTTTGAAGACCTCTATGATGGATGGAAATTTCTCTTTACTTCGATCAAAGGAAATGCGGAAGAGGAGAATACCGTCAAACTTCTACAGCATATTGCCCAAGAGGCTGGGTTTGTCACAGAGTTTGCTTATATTGACGAGGTGGAGTTTAGTGCCGAAGAGGGAGTCATCTACCAGGGAGAAGAGTATGAACTCTGGTTCAAGCTCATTCCATGGGAAGATATCGCCTTGGAAGAGTCTGACTTGGCGATGCTTCTGGGCAACATCATACAAAACCAAAAAGCGATCATCTTCAATCCTGCCTACACACTCATGTTTCAAAGTAAAGGCATGCTCAAAATCCTCTGGGACCTATATCCCGATCATCCCCTTCTTCTGGAGAGCTCTTTTGAACCTTTGGAGAATCAGAAACAGGTGGCAAAACCAATCTTTGGAAGAGAGGGCGGAAGCGTCAAAATACTCAATAGTGATGGCTCCATAGCAGCGGAGGAAGAGGGGGATTATGATAACCATAAAATGGTCTATCAAGCCTACACAGAGCTTCCTGCAGACCAGGCAGGCGCCAGTTATCAGGCAGGACTCTTCTATGTCTATGAGTCTTGTGCTCTGGGATTTAGAAAAGGTGGCTTAATCCTCGATAATATGTCAAAGTATGTAGGGCATATCGTCACATAGATCAGGAAATCCCACAGGGGTTCCCTG
>JAYEOH010000140.1:7677-10804 GCA_034722775.1 Campylobacterota bacterium
GAGAAAGTAGTTCAGGGCATCTTTGAAACCCTATCTCTGGTATTTTAGACAGCCATTAACATAGACTTGCTGTATCGTGACAGCATCATCAAATATTATAATATCTGCATCACGCCCTACTCTCAACTCCCCGATAGGAAGTCCAAGCCGTTTGGCAGGGAGCGTTGTCACTGCACCAATAGCATCTATCAGTGTAGCTTCTGTGTGGGTGTAGAAATTTTTTACCGCCTCATTGAGCTTCAGAACACTGCCTGCCAATACACCATTTTCAAGCGTAGCTCTCCCCTCTGCAACCGTCACATTCTGCCCGCCCAAATCATACTCTCCGCTCCTCATACACCCTGCCCGCATCGCATCTGTGATCAGTATCAGTCGATCTTTTTTGATCTTCTCTACACTATCCAGGATAGAGGGGTGGGTATGTATAAGATCGGCGATAATATCTGCTGTCACATCACCCTCAAAAACTGCTCCGATGATCCCTGGTTTGCGGTGATGCCATGGCGGCATTGCGTTAAAGAGATGTGTTGCATGCGAAACACCCCATTCAAAACTCTGCATTGACTGATCATAGTTTGCTTCACTGTGCCCAATACTCAGTATGATATCCGGATATGATTGTGAGATTTTTTTGATAAACAATTCCGCACCCTGCATCTCCGGTGCAATAGTAATCACTCTGATATGCGGCAGATAAGGCTCTATCCATTCAAATCCTGCCTGCTGAATATATTTGGGGTCTTGTGCTCCACACTTGAGAGGATTGATGAAAGGTCCCTCAAGATGAATCCCCTCGATTTTTGCACCGCTTACTTTATCCCTATACGCAATGACCATATCGAGTGCTTTGATGATATCCTCTTGGCTCATTGTCATTGTTGTTGCGACAAATGAGGTCGTCCCCGTCTGCAGCAGACTCTGCGAAATTGTCTCCAACGCCTCAGGTGTAGCATCCATCACATCTGCACCGCCACTGCCATGAATATGTATATCGACGAATCCTGCACTGACATAAAGCCCTTCGGCATCAATAATTTCACAGAACTCCGGAGGCTCTTCCTGACTTAACGCCACGATCTTTTCATCAAAAAAAAGATGATACCCTGTCAAAATATTTTTATCATGTATGATAATTCCATTGATGATTGCTTTCATTCCTATATTATAACAAAGAGTTTATGGGTACTTAATGCCATTTGGCTAGAATACGGCACAAATTTTAACTATCAAGGAAAAATACACTATGAAAAAAATTCTACTGGTACTACTTGTACTTACAGTCGTCGCTGCCGGCACACTCTTCTTTCTCAATGGGAAAGATACCTATGATGCAAGCAAGTACTCTGCTGCACTAAGCGATGGGCTTAAAGAAGGCTCAACTATCGCATACACTCTGCCAGATCAATTTGACAAGTCGCATACACTTAATGACTCGACCCAAAAGTTGATACTGGTTTTCACAAAAGATACAGGACATACAGTCAAAGAGTACCTCAAAGCACAACCAGCTGACTACCTGACAAAACATCACACTTCATTTATCGCAGATGTAAGTCCTATGCCTGTTGTAATACGCAATACATTTGCCTTGCCTGACCTCAAGAAACAACACTATAGTGTAGCACTGATCTATGATAAAAAAATGTCTGAAGATTTCAAAAAAGATATTAAAACAGATAATATTGTTGTTGCAACACTCAACAATGGAAAAATAGAAAAAGTCGACTACGTGAAAAACATTGAAGAACTCAAAGCAGCTCTTCAGTAAAACCGGAGGCTTTCTGATTCCAATGGATCAAAAAGCCTCCTCTCTCTTCTGCCACAATATATCCAAATAATGGTACCATAACATATCTGCCCAATAAAAGGAAGTTATGTCTATGTCCCAAAAATTTCACAACAGATCTTCTCAAGCATAACACGATGCAGACACTTTTCTATATCGGCATCATCTTTGTATTGGGTGCCCTGATAGAGTGGCTGAGTCCAAAGATGCATCTGCCTAAAGTTGTAGGGTACCTCTTTTTGGGACTCATTACAGGACCTGAGGTGCTGGCTGTCATTCCAAAGAGTTTTATACAGGAAACCGATATCATCATCGATTTATCCCTTGCTTTGATCGCAGTTTTAGTAGGTGCAAACCTCAAATATACGACTCTCAAAGAGATGGGGAAACAGATTCTCTCTATCACGATTTTTGAAGCATCTTTTGCATTTTTGTTTGTCGCTGTCGGATTTTTTCTACTCTCAGAATTTTTAGGTTTCTCTCCGGAAGAAAGTCTGATCATTGCTGTCATCTTTGGCGGCCTTGCCTCTGCCACTGCACCGGCTGCGACAATTGCGGTAACGCATGAGTGCAGAGCCAAAGGCAGATTTACAACAACCCTGCTTGCTGTTGTTGCTTCTGATGATGCGCTTGCCCTGATATTTTTCACTTTTGCTCTCACGCTTGGCGGTATCTTTGCCGGCAATGGTGACTTTTCGCTCTCTACACTCTATTATATGCTGAAGATTATTATACTCAGTGCTGCCGTAGGTTCAGTCGGGGCGATCGTCTCTGTCCTGATAGATAAACTTTTTGCACACCACAAAGGGATGGAGACCATCTCAACCATTGGTATGGTTTTTATCGTCTACACGCTCAGTATCTATTGGGAACTTGAACCGCTTTTTGCTGCTTTAATGATGGGAGTAGTGATGGTCAATATATCTACAGATTTTGATCTGGTCGAGGAGGAGATTGATGGTCATCTTGAAGAAATTATTTTTATGCTCTTTTTTATACTTTCTGCGATGCATCTCGATCTCAAATCACTCACTACAGTGCCTCTGGTGATCATGACCTATATCCTGCTGAGACTCCTGGGAAAAATATCCGGTGCCTGGCTGGGTGCCAAACTCTCCCATGCGGACAAAACAGTACAAAAGTATTTGGGCTTGGGACTCTTTCCTCAGGCAGGTGTCGCTATAGGATTGGCACTTTCCCTGCAAAATGAGATAGGATTTGAAACGATAGCACCTATGATTTTGAATGTCATCATCGCCGCAACAATAGTCCATGAATTTATCGGACCGATACTCACCAAATATGTTCTGAAAAAATCCGGAGAGTGCGAAGCGGAATAGA
>JAYEOH010000141.1:0-10772 GCA_034722775.1 Campylobacterota bacterium
TATCGTGATAGATATAGGCAGCAAGCTTACCTGGCAGGCGGCGGCGTACTTGAAAGAGAAAGAGCCCAGGGTGACTATATTCAGATGGATGGGGGATACGGGTGATGCTCCTTTTGTGAACTCTATCGCCAAAAACGGATTTGCCATAGAAGTTGGTGCCATTCCGCAGGGTGTGCTGCGTGCCGATCTGTTTTTTGAGACTGAGAAGCTTCTGCAGCATAATTTGGATTTTTTCGAGAAACTCAATAGAGGAGAGCTTGAAAAACCGTATAAAAGTGTTGAAATTTATGATTTTGTCGAATTGGTAGATTTTCCAAGAGATGAGAATGGAGATATCATAGCTATGGTACATCCGAATCTTCAAGACAATGACTATATCCGTATCGAAAAAGGGGACCCTCTTTTTATCACTCTCGGTGGAGAAACAATTGCCTATGATAAAGATGAAGCGGTATATGCTCTTTTTATCAACGAGGCTGCTTATTATGAAAAAGGCTTTGCGATGTGTCTGACTCGGAAGATGATGATTGAATTAGAGTGGTAAAGAGTTAGCTCGAACAAGTTTGATCGTCCTAAAAAAGCTTAGCTTAATGCTCTCTTTATAAACCTTGTGCTACTATTCCGTTCCTAAAAGTGTTGATGAGTGTTTTAGTCATTAAAAAGCAGTTGTCAGGACTTTGCAGAGCAAAAAATATAACAATGAAGGAAATACCATGACAATGATCAGAATGACAAGAATGGGAAGAAAAAAGAGACCATTTTACAGAATCGTCGTAACAGACAGTAGAAAGAGAAGAGACAGTGGATGGATAGAAATGATCGGTCACTACAATCCTATCAGCGAGAACAAAGAGTTGACGCTGGATGAAGAGAGATTGAACTACTGGTTGAGTACCGGTGCTCAGATGAGTCCGACAGTAAAACGATTGGCCGGTAAATAATCCCTGATGGTCCAGGAATTTGTCTCCTCTTATGCCAAACTTTTGGTGAAGCACCCGGACGCTATCAAGGTGGAGATCGCGACGATAGACGAAGGGTTCGATGAGATTACCGTATATGCACAGAGCGAAGATGTCGGTAAGCTGATTGGGAGAGAAGGGCGCATGATCAATTCGATCAAAACAGTCATCTCCGGCTGTAAAGCTAAAGGCGGTAAAAACTACCGTGTCAATGTAAAATCCTCAGAAGAGTAATGGAAAAATTTTTCATTGCTCAGATCGGTAAAACGGTCGGACTCCGGGGTGATCTCAAATTTCATCTCCATACAGATTTTCCCGAACAATTCAAAGCAGGACAAACTTATAAAAGTGATAGCGGCGACTTGGAGATTTTGACCCTCAATCCTGCACGCGGGATCATCAAATTTCGCGGCTACGAAACACTCGACAGTGCAAAAAAACTCACCAATACCAAACTTTATGCCAATAAAGAGCAGACTATTGAAAACTGTGACTTGGCGGAAGGTGAGCATTTTTGGTTTGAAGTGATTGGGGCATCAGTGATGCAGGAAGATGAATTACTTGGAACGGTAACAGAGATACAGCGGTTGCTGGATATAGATTATCTCCAAGTTAAAACAGATAAATGCTTGATTGATGCCGGTTTGGCAAGTTCTTTTTTGATCCCTTATATTCCCAGATATATTCTTTCGATGGATAAGTCATCAAAACAGATTTTAACCCAGGATGCAAAAGATATTCTTGAGGCAAGTTAATGCGCTTTACCTTTGTGACACTCTTCCCCTCCATTATAAAAGGATACTTCTCTGACTCGATAATGGCAAGAGCGATCGATGCCGGCAGGATAAGCATCGATTTTTCTGATCCCAGAGACCAAAGCACCAATAAGCATCATAAAGTCGATGCACCGATGATCGGTGGTGGTGCAGGAATGCTGATGACTCCTCAGCCGCTCCTTGATACGCTGGCAGGTATCAGAAAAACTTCTTCCGATGCGCATGTGATTTTCCTGACACCGGTAGGCAAGAAGTTTCAGCAGAATGATGCGAAACGCCTGGCGCTGAAAGGGCATATCGTTTTTGTCTCCGGTCGCTACGAGGGGATCGATGAGCGGGTGATCGAATCTGAAGCAGATGAGCTCTTTTCAATAGGTGATTTTATCCTCACCGGAGGAGAGCTTGCCAGTATGGTAATGTGTGATGCGATCAGCAGAAATGTAGATAGTGTGCTTGGCAATAGCGACTCATTGATGATCGAAAGTTTTGAAAATAGGCTTTTAGAGGCTCCATCTTTTACAAAACCGACAAATTATGAGAATAAAGAGGTCATTTCAGAGTTTTTAAAGGGTAATCATAGTAATATCACAGCCTTAAAAAGTAAATTATCTTTGTGCAAGACCAAGTATTTCAGACCGGATCTCTATCAAAAGATCAAAACAAAAGGCAAACTATGAAAAACAAATATATCGAGAGTTTTGAAAAAGCTCAAACGGAAGCGAAAAATATCCCCGCATTTAGAGCCGGCGACACAGTCAGAGTGGCCGTCAGAATCAAAGAGGGAAGCAAAGAGAGAGTGCAGAATTACGAAGGTATCTGTATTGCACTTAGAGGCGAAGGCACCGGTAAGACTTTTATGGTCAGAAAAATGGGCGCCAACAATGTAGGTGTCGAGAGAATCTTCCCGCTATACTCTGACAGTATCGAGAGTATCGAAGTGCTTAGAAGAGGTAGAGTGAGAAGAGCGAAGCTGTTCTATCTGAGAGAGCTCAAAGGTAAAGCTGCCCGTATCAAAGAGTTAAGAAGAAAATAATCTTTTTTCCTGCTTTACTGCATCTTTGGGCGATGGACTCAGTCAGCTCTGGCACTAAATGCCGGTACCCATGTCTCTAAAGAGAAAGTGGGGTATGCTACTCGCAGCCTCTTTTGCCCAAACACCCAAATCTACAGAAAATCAGAAAAAAATCTTTATTTTCTTATTTGCTGTTATTTTTCCCTTTTCAATTCAAAATTAAAAATTCATCATTCAAAATTAACAATCAATAATCCCTCTTCATCGCCTGTTGCGCTTCCCTGTTTAGTGTTTTGGTTTTGAGATCCTGTCGTTTGTCGTGGAGTTGTTTTCCTTTGGCGAGTCCGATACTTGCTTTTGCTTTATTGCGCTCATTGAAGTAGATCATCAGGGGTACTATGGTCAACCCCTCTCTTCCTACTTTGGCGAAAAGCTTAACCAGTTCTTTTTTGTGAAGCAGCAGTTTCCTGGGTGTTCTGCTGTCCGGTGTATAGTTCTGGTTGGCGGTTTCAAGATGAGAGATGTGTACATTCATTAAAAATAGCTCATCTTTGATAAAACGGCAGTAGCCATCTTTAAGATTTGCTCGTTTGGCACGAAGCGCTTTGACTTCACTCCCCTGCAATACAATTCCTGCTTCAAATTTTTCTATAATTTCATAGTCATGATACGCTTTTTTATTTTTGGCAATAATATTGATAGCCATTTAGCCTCTTTTTTGTGAAATTATAGCATAGGAGGTGTTTAAATGGAATGGAGAATATCAAGGTGGAGGATATTTTTATAGATAATAAGTTATAATTATTCTTATCCTAGAAATGGAGAGTGTAATGAAGTATCTAATTTTATCTGCCTGCCTGCTTGTATCAGTGTCTGCAGAGATCAATAAAAAATGGGAAACAAACAAGAATTGTGAAGCGTGTCATACTGAAATCTCCAAGACATGGGAGACATCAAGACATTCCAACTCACACTTTTCCAAAAATGACCTCTATAAAAAAACATTGGAATATATGGTTGTCAAGAAACCGACTTTAATTCTGGATGAAGTCAAGGTTGAATGCGCCGGGTGCCATAATCCAAGACTTGTCAAAAAGAAGATGAGTGAAGAAGATAAGATTTTGTTGGCAATGGACAATGATGAAACAACCAAAGAGTATGATAAAGCGTTGAATACAGCATCGGTAAAAAATGGAATTAACTGTATCGTCTGCCATAATATAGATGAGATACATTTGGACAAAAATAAAGGTTCTGAAGGGACGCATAGTGTTAAATTTGGTCCCCAAGGTACAATGTTCGGTCCATTTAACGATGCCAACTCACCTTTTCACAAGACAGTACGCCGTCAACACTATGTCGATGACAGTCCAGACCTCTGTTTTGTCTGCCACTATAGTGCAAAGAACCGTCATGGACTGGAGATCTATGCAACAGGCAAAGAGTATGATACTGCTATGGAGAATGCCGGTGGAGAAGTAGAGGGGTGCAAGAGTTGCCATATGAGCGACAAGGAAAAAGGTCATGCCTCAAACTATGCACATCCTGGCGAAACACCCAAAGAGCGGATGGTCAGGAAACACCGCTTTACCAGTGTGGATAATAGCAATATTCTAAGCAGGTATACTGAAGTAAAGGCAAGCAGTGATGAGACTAAGCTTGACATTATCCTGAAAAATAATTCACCGCATAAAATACCTACAGGCTTTGGCTTGCGAGAAATTGTGATAGAGGTAAAATTCCTAACTCCGGACAATGCAGAGATAGAAGAGAAGAGTATGGTGCTTGGTGCGAACTGGAAAGGCAAAGATGGAAAACTCACTATTCCTTATCTCGCCACAACTCTTGCCAGTGATACGAGACTGGATGGAAGAAGCAGCAAGACATATAGTTTTGATATTCCCAAAGGATCCAAGTATGCCAAATATTCCATATATTATAAGCTTGTAGGTGACAAGATGGCGAAAGAGATGGGAGTAAGTGATCCATTTTTCCTTAGGAAATATATTTTTACAGAATCAAGGGTTGTCTTTGATCTGGTAAAGAATTAATAAGTGCAACTGATGAAAAAAGTAATAGTGCTCTTTGTTTCTGTTGTTGCGATTGTCCATGCTGTTGAACTTGAAAAATGTGACACATGTGCGGCGAACAAAGAGTATGTCAAGTGTGGTCACTATGTAGAGATGAAAGGAGATTTATCATATCAAAACTCCTGCCTCCTTTTTGCAGAGAGTATTTTTGAGGGTAATAACTATAGCAGGGCCTCCTGGTATTACCTTCTGGGTGGAGATTTTGACAATGCCATCAAGGCAGGAGAAAAATCACTTGAGGCAAAAGAGTATTTTGTAGCTGAATTGATCGCAGAAGCCTATGTGCTCAAGGGTGATAAGGATAATGCAAAAAAATACTTCAAACTGCTAAAAAAAAGAGTCCCTCCTGAAGCCTTATTTTTGAAAAAACACTTTGAAGTACTGGCAAGACTTTATCCTGATAAATTTGATACCGCCTTAGTCGTAAAATTGCTTCAGGAGTCATAGACTTTTAGCTGGATCTAATCCTGAAAAAAGTACTTCCGCTTCCACTGAAAAACCAGCCTGATTTGGCATACTTTTCTAGTTCCGGGTACGCTTTTAGGGCTGCAGGATAGAGGTCATTGAGTAGGGCAGAGTCATCTATTTTGGCCAAAAGCTCTCTGGAAGGGAGAGTGTCCCATCCGATGAAAGAGCTTAGTTTGATATCCGGAAGATAGTATGTTTTGAATGTTTTGTAGACCAGTGCCGTATCACATCCTACGGGAGGGGTGTAGAGTTCAAGTGATAGAGGCTCTTCTTTGAATGGCTCAACCACTTCACCAAAACCGCTGACATTGGCTGAGGGATAATTGTGGACAAAGAAGGGCAGGTCGGCTCCGATCGTGCTGCCGATTTCCGAGAGTCTCTCGATACTCAGTCTAAGGTTGCAAATCTCATTGACTAGCCGCATAAAGGCTGCCGCATCAGAACTTCCGCCGCCCAGTCCGGCTTGTGACGGGATTCGCTTGGTCACCGCAACTTTGTGATGATAGAAAAATTCCAGAATATCGAGATCCCCGGTATGGGCATTGAGTGCTTTGTAGGCTTTGTAGATCGTATTGCTGTCGCGAGGCACATCTTCACATCCTTCAATGGTAAAACTTTCACACTCCTGCGGAATAAAGGTGATCGTGTCATACAAATTATCTACACGCATAAATCGTGATAGCAGGGTATGATACCCCCCTCTGTGACCTGTGATCTTGAGAAAAATATTGACTTTGGCATAGGCATTGATGGTGTGCATTAGGACTCCTGAAATTTTTCCTGGCGGTTTAGTTTATAATTCACTATATCCTCTTTTATCTCGATAATGGCAAAAAAATGAGCTGTTTCAATGATATAATATCCATCCTCTCTGTTTTCAAAATATTCGATAGAGAGTTTTTTCCCCAGCTCCAGCCACAATTCGTCACCGGTGTAGGTATTGCGCGGAATTTTCAGGTAGTCGAGCGGATCAAGTGCTCTCTCATGATCGAAATGAAATTTGCCTTCATTGATGCGCTCAAGGCTGGAGAGTGTACCGTCCGTGCCAAGTTTTTCTGCGATGAGATGACCCAGACTCCGGATATAGGTTCCTTCGCTGACAGTCGCCTCAAAATGAATGAAAGGGTGGTTGTAATTCAAGAGAGCTATACTGTGAATCATAGAGGTGATATTTTTTAGAGTTACCTCTTTACCTTCTCTCGCCAATTCATAAGCCCGCTTTCCCTCTATCTTTTTGGCAGAATACATTGGCGGATAATATCTGAGTTCACCCTGAAAGCTTTGCAGGGTTTGGATAATTTTCTCTTCGGGAAAAGGAGCTGTCTCTATGATACTGTCCACCTTTTCAATATCAAGCGTTGGTGAATTGACACCAAGCCACAGTGTTGCTCGATAAGTTTTGGGTGTTTTGCTGAGGTATTTGAAGAGCTTGGTGTATTGTCCCGTAGCAACGATTAGGCAACCGGTAGCAAAAGGATCCAGTGTGCCCGAGAAGCCGACCTTCTTAGTGTTATATTTTCGCTTCACATAACCCATATAGCCGTTAGAAGAGCGGAATATAGGTTTGTTAACGACAAAAAGGCGGTTCATTAAATAGATTGGACAAATGAACTGAGGATCTCTTTTTTGTTGCCACCGAAGTTGATAAGGAGTTTGTACTCTTTTCCAGCTCTGTTGACTGCCTGGACCCGTCCAATACCAAAGATCTTGTGTTTGACAAGATCACCTTTTTTATAGCCCGAACTCTTGGTAATCTTTAGACTCGTGCTCTTGATGAGGCCTGCTTCTCCGAGGAAACGGCTCTTGTCGATCATCTTCCTGCGACCCTTGTAGAAGCGGCTGTCGACATAGCAGAGTGTCAAGTCCCTTTTGGCGCGGGTAATAGCGACATATCCGAGACGGCGCTCCTCTTCCATATTACATCCATCTCCCAGCAGAGGGAAAAATTCCTCCTCCATCCCAATGACAAAAAGATGTTCAAACTCCAAACCTTTTGCTGCGTGAATACTCATAATGGTGATGATCTCGCCTTCAACCTGATCTTGTTCGCTCTGAAGTGTGATATCGTTGAGAAATTCATCGAGGGTCAGTTCAGGATTTTTGACAATAGCATCCCTGAAGTAACCATAAAATTCATCGATATTGAGTACCCGGTCAAAGCCATCAACAAGATTGCCATAGTACTCTTTGAGCTTGGTTGTCTCTTCAAAGATGCTTATAAAATTGTAGAGAGATGTCTTTACCTCTGATTGAAGCATCTTGATCTCTTTGAGAAGTTTCTTGAGCGCGGATGCCACCTTCTTGCCTACCAGCGTCTCAAGCTCTTTTTGTGTTGACTTCTTCAGGGAGGCATGGAAAGAGACCTGCTTCTCGTAAGCTACTTTTTGCAGTTTGCCTATTGAAGCCTTTCCGATACCTCTCTTGGGTTTGTTGATGATACGGAGAAAAGAGAAGTCATCATTTGGATTGGAGAGTACTCTAAAATAGGAGATGATATCTTTGATTTCGGCACGCTCATAAAAGCGCATACCGCCTATCAGTTTGAAACCAAGCCCCTCCTTGGTAAATCCCTCCTCCAGAGAACGGGAGAGCGCATTGATTCGATACAGTACAGCAACATCATCGGGATGCACACCCTCTGAGAGAAGATCCTTGATCTCTTTGGCGATTGCCTTGGCCTCATGGACTTCATCGAGTGAGTGCTGAAGTTTCACCTCAGGTCCCTCACCTTTGTGGCTGACGAGATTTTTCCCAAGTCGGTTGCTATTGTGTTCGATAAGGGTATTGGCCGCCTGGAGGATTGGATTTGTCGAGCGGTAGTTGGTCTCCAGCTTGATAGTCCTGGCGCCTTTGAAGTTCTCTGCAAACTCCAAAATATTACGGATATTGGCACCTCTCCAGCCATAAATACTTTGGTCATCATCCCCTACGACACAGAGGTTATTATGCTCTGATACCAAATGTTCGAGGAGTTTGAGCTGTAACTCATTGGTATCCTGGTACTCATCGACCATAATGTATCGATAGCGATTGCTGGTTTCTCGTCTGAGGTCGGGATTTTCATCAAGAATACGATAAGTGAGCATCAGCAGATCATCAAAATCCACAAGGTTGTTTTC
Source organism: Campylobacterota bacterium (assembly GCA_034722775.1). Lineage (GTDB taxonomy): Bacteria > Campylobacterota > Campylobacteria > Campylobacterales > Sulfurovaceae > SZUA-451. The sequence goes on from JAYEOH010000141.1 coordinate 8,425, forward strand.
AATTATATTCTCCTGGTATGCTTCGTAGATTTTAGCCGCTTTTTGATAATCCTGGAGTTCTGCCTTTTCTCGTGCAACTTCCGGCATGAGAAGAGAGTTTTTGTATTTGGATATTTCACTGGCAAGAAAAGAGATGTTGAGATTGATTTTTAGCTCTTTCGCAATTGATCGCAAGAGTCGTTTCTTGTCATCACTGTCAATAATAACAAAGTTGTTTTTACGCCCCAGTTTTTCAATATGAAATTTTAAAAAAAGCAGACCAAATTTATGAAAGGTACAAAGAAGCGGAGGATAGGAGGTTTGGTTATCTATCATCCCCAGTGCCCGTTCACGCATCTCTGCTGCCGCTTTGTTGGTAAAGGTCAGTGTCAGAGTATTGCCAGGGTCGATACCTATCTCGCCGATGAGGTAGGCAAGTCTGCTGGTAAGCGTCTTGGTTTTACCGCTTCCTGCACCGGCAAGTATTAGGAGCGGACCATCGATATGCTCTGCTGCTTCACGCTGATAAGGGTTAAGCTCATTCAGGATAGTTTTCATTTAAATTCTCTTTTTTCTTTATGTAGAAGTACCTAAGTATATTAATTATAGCTGTATTATGATTAGATTTGGGCTAAAGAACGGGTAATAAGGTCGGATACCCAAAGTATTAGAAGAAAATAAAATTAACCCAATAAGTATTACTTATCTATTTTTTTAAGTATAATCAGCTATAATAACCATTATAGAAATAAATTTTGCTTGGACAGAGTTCAGGTTCAAGAGATAGAGTATAAAAGGGATGTAATGCTAAAAGATTTTGTAAAATTGGAAACATTTTTGACAGTAGCACGGGAACGCAGTTTCTCCAAGGCTTCTGCCAAGCTGGGGATTTCACAGCCTGCAGTGACTCAGCAGATTAAGTTTGTCGAGAACTATCTGGGGACAAAGATCATCGAGCGAAAAAAGAATGGTATCAAGTTGACTGCAGAGGGGGATGAGCTCTACAAGGTTGCTTCAGTACTGGAAAAATCAGTTCATAGCGCAGAAAAAGATATCTTGAAGATCATTAACAAAGAGATTACTTTTCGTCTGGCCGCATCCTTTACGATCGGGAACTATGTCATTCCCGGCGAATGCCTGAATGCGATGGGAGAGGCTATTCATAACGATATTACTCTGACTGTAGAAAATAGCGATGAGATTATCGAAGCGCTGAAAGATCGCAAAATTGATGTGGGGCTCATAGAATCGTTTATCCAGGATGAGACAATGGTCTACAGGGAGTGGCTGGAGGATGAGCTGGTCATATTCAGCAATACACCGATTCCAAAGGTGTTGAAAAATGAAGACCTGTACGATTATGATTGGATTTGCCGTGAAGAGGGCAGTCATACCAAGCGTATTATTTCTGATGTTTTTGAAGAGATCGGTGTCGCTTGCTCAAATTTTAATGTATTGAGCGAAGTGAGTAATACAACCGCCGTACTTCAAACCATCAAACGCAGCAAAAAAAATGAGAAGAGACCGGTTGTTTCAATCATATCAAGACATGCAATTGCAGATGAAGTTCAGAAAGGGGAGTTGTTTGAAGCTCGACTCAGAGGATACAATATGATGCGTAAATTTTATATCGTCTACTCCAAAGAGAATAAACACAATGCCTATGTGGATAATGTTGTTGACTATATCATGTCTGGCTACTGTTAGAGGCGCCAGCCCTCTATAATTTTTTCTTTTCCAGAAGTTTTTTATTCTCAGGGTTGCTGAGAAGCGCCTCCATCGACTTGCTGGAGTCGATTTCTGAGTGCTTTCCTCCTTCATTGGAGTCTGCAGGTTCACTGATGTTGATCGTGATAGGGTATTCGCCGACAAATATTTGCTTGATAGCAAGCAGAGGCAGTGTGACAAGAGAGCCGAAATTTTCTTCACCAAAGCCGGCTTCAAAGCTAAAATATTTCTCATCGAGTTTTGCTGTTTCATATGTATACCCCGTAAGGATAAAAAGAACACTCTCTCCAAAGCTATCCGTGATCTCCTGCGGCAGTTCCGGTTCAAAGAGGAGAAATTCTGTTTCGCATGCCAGAGCGAACTCCTGATCACTCTCAAAGAGGAAGAGTATGGTTTTCTCAAGATGAGAAGAGATTAGTTCCCGATATGCCGGTGTTTGGAAAAGGTCAGTTTGCATAGGCTCACTTTTGATAAATATTATTTTCTAACCCATATAGGGTTTATAACTTTAAATCCTATCATAGCATTCATTAGAGCAAAGCCATCAAAGCCATCAATTTCATCTGCCTGGATAGTTTTGGGGGTTAAAAAACCCTCATCGATCAATCTTCTGCGGGTTGTTCCTTTCAAAAGTGGATATT
>JAYEOH010000142.1:0-10746 GCA_034722775.1 Campylobacterota bacterium
GTGTATATTATGCCAATATTTTCAAATCACCATCTTGACATCATCATGATCCTGAAAGCTTTTGAAGATACGGTCCCGCTCTTCTTCGCTCTCGACTACACAGCTGGTATTGTAGCTGTGAAACTTTCCGTTTTTGGAGACATTTCCAGACGAGCTCAAGTGCTCTCTATCCCCCACAACCTCTTCGATGCATTCCTGAAGCGCATCTTTGTCTTTGCCTATGAGTTTGAATCCCCATTGTGTGGGGTAGTCTATCTGTGGCTTCTCTTGGGTTTTATCGTCTAAAATCACCGCTTTTACCTCCTGATTTGGTCTCTAGCTGTACATTTTTGATCACCATGCCTTTATCAATGGCTTTGAGCATATCATAAATCGTGAGCAAACCGACACTGACACCGGTGAGAGCTTCCATCTCTACGCCGGTTTTTCCTCTCAATTTGGCGGCAACCGTCAATTTAAAACCGGGGACTTCCGGAAGCTCTTCAATGTCAGTTTTGACAGAAGTCAGCATCAGGGGGTGACACATCGGTATGAGTGTACTGGTTTGTTTCGCTCCCTGTATGGCGGCGATGACAGCAGTTTGCAGTACGGGACCTTTTTTGGCTGTGTTGCCGACGACAGCTTTGTAAGCCTCTGGTGTCACCTCTATGATGCCGCTTGCTACTGCGATGCGAGTTGTGTTGTCTTTGTCGGAGACATCGACCATCTTGGGTTTGTTTTGTTCGTCCAAATGAGTTAAGTTCACGCTTTTATCCTCTTTGTAATTGAATAGTGTTCCATATTTTAGCACAAATAGTGACGAAAGTATGCAATAAATGACGAAAAAATAATAAAATTGACGATAATATTAAAAATATACTTGACTTTTATCATCAAAATAGGCTATGATTATGGAAATGATAAAAGGAGGCGCATGACTTACGCGTATTTACGGCAATTACTTGGAAAACGAAATATTGCCCAACAGCAGAGCGTGATTCTCTCTTTTTCATTGGGTCGGGGTTTGAATATAGATAAAGAGGTATTTGAATATTCAAATAAAAATCGTTTGATCGAAGAGCGAGAGCAGTTTGAAAAGTTTGTACATGGGCTCAAAGAGGGCGATGCTATCGTCGTTGATGAGATTTGGATGTTGAGTGAAAAGGTGGATGAGATCGTTAAGATTATCAACTGCATGCTCAGCAGGGGAATTACGCTCTATAGCGCCTCCTCTCAAACTGTTATCAACGCCGAGAGTCCTGTTGGTGACATTTTCCCTCTGCTCAATACCCTTCGTGAAGAGGAGCGCAGCAGGCAGAACCAGATCGGTCGCCCCAAGGGAAGCCGATCGAGTTCAAAGTTTGACAAATATCAGGCACAGATCATCTCTGCACTTAAAGTGAGTATGAATGTGAGTGCGATCGCGCGCGAACTGGGTGTCAGCAGAAGCTCGCTGAAAGACTACATTGAATCAAGAGGAATCAAAGAGATGATAGAGGGGTCGTGGGTAGAGATCTCTCCGTCCGGACAAAATGGTGAGATGGAAGACAAGCTACTGATCTGTCCATTCGAACAAGAAAAACAACAAGAAAAAAGGAGACAAGATGGAAGCAGCAGCAACTAATGAGACTGTTGAAAACAAGCCAAAGAAAAATATGGCAAAAGAGTATTTGAAAGGATGGGTACCTTATCGTATCAAGCGATATTGGATGTATGTTGTAGTGACGGTGATTGCATTGGTGATGCCGTGGATCACTATCGGAGGCAATCACCTCTTTTTACTGAGTTTTGACCAAAAGAAGCTGCACTTGGCAGGTGTAGCATTTGATATGCAGGAGCTCTATTTGATGCCGTTCCTGCTGATGCTTCTGTTTTTGGGGATATTTGCTGTTACTGCCGTCGGCGGTAGAGCCTGGTGCGGATGGGCCTGCCCTCAAACAGTCTTCCGTGTGATTTATCGTGATGGGATCGAGACCAAACTTCTGGGATTGCATAAGAGAATCAAGAATAAGCAAAAAAAACCTGATATGAGCAAAACGGAAAATCAGATTAAAAAAGTGATTGCTATTTTGCTTTGGACTGTATTGGCATTTATTGCAGCAGCAGACTTTTTGTGGTTCTTTGTGCCGCCTGAGGATTTCTTCGCATATATTCAGAATCCTGGTGAGCATATGATGCTTATCGGTATGCTCCTTGGAATAGCTGCCTTTATTGTCATTGATGTAGTCTTCATCAAAGAGGATTTTTGTGTCTATATCTGTCCTTACAGCCGCGTGCAGTCAGTACTCTATGATGATGATACAGTGATGGCAGTTTATGATCCGATCCGTGGCGGAGATATCTATCAGGGACATGGGTATGAGAGAGAGAAAGTATTTAGCAAAACCAAAGATTTGCTTGCCGCAGAACCCAATGCTGAGTGTACGACCTGCGAAAGCTGTGTTACTGTCTGTCCGACCCATATCGATATCCGAAAAGGATTGCAGCTGGAGTGCATCAACTGTCTGGAGTGCGTGGATGCCTGTACGACTGTTATGGGGGCACTTGGCAAGCCGAGTCTCGTACGATGGTCGAGTGAAAAAGAGGCATTGAGACATGAAGGCAAAACAAATTTCATGAGAGGAAAAGTTCTTGCGTACGCTGCTGTTCTTATCATTGTTCTTGTCTCTCTCTTCGCGATGGGAAGCACCAAAGAGCATATGCTGTTAAATGTCAACAAAACAACAAGACTCTATAAAGTACTTGATCAAGGAGTGGTACAAAACTCGTATCTCTTCCTCTTTACCAATACAGACAGCAAAGAGCATACATACTTCTTTGAGATTATTGATAATGACAAGATCAAAATTGTGAGACCCAAAGAGGCATTTAAAATCGGTGCCGGAAAGAAAAAGAAAAAAGTTGTTATCTTTGAAACAAATGAGCAGCTTGCCAATGATGCAAGGAAAGATGTTCCGATCCCTGTCACGATCAGAGCGTACGCTACGGACGAAAAAGAGAAGATCGTAGTCGATAGAAAAACAGTTTTTGTCTATCCTCGTGCAGACTTGGTGAAAAAGTAGGAGGTAATTGATGCAGAGTATAGAGCCGAGCCTGGAAGGCATAGATGACTATTATGGAAAAGAGAGCAGGGAGAAGAGGCTGACTATTTGGATAGTTATTCTCTCGGGACTTCTCATCGGTGCGATCTACGGAATCGTTCAAGCCAACGCAACTGTTTCGGATGAGGTAACAGCAGAAAAACAGAAGCTTGGCATCTTTAAGCAGTAAATATACACAAGGGAAAAGAATGGCAAAAGTGTTGATTTTGGGTGGAGGATTTGCAGGTGTAGAAGCTGCAATCTATCTGCGAAAACAAGATATGGATGTGACACTGGTCAGTGACCGGGACTACTTTTATATCTATCCTACATCAATCTGGATACCTACCGGTGGTGTTACGAGAGAAGATGTCAGCGTCCCGTTGGATGAGTTGGCAAAAGCACATGGGTTCAAGATAATTGTTGAGTCTGTCAGTAAAATAGAAGCCAAAGCAAAGAAGGTCACACTGGAGGGCGGCCGTATTCTGGATGAGTACGATTATATTGTAGTGGCTCTGGGACAGGGGAAGATTCAGATGCAGGGGATGGAGCATACACTTTCTATCTGCGGCAAGCCTGAAGAGGCCGTAGAACTCAATGAGCGACTGGATACATTGGTGGCGCAAGGTTCCGGCAAAATCGCAATGGGATTTGGCGGCAATCCCAAAGACGGTTCCGCAGTTCGAGGCGGTCCTGCGTTCGAGGTGCTTTTCAATGTCGATACGATGCTGAAAAGAAAAGGATTGAGAGATAAGTTCGAGCTTACATTTTTTGCACCTATGGAAAAACCTGGTATGAAAATGGGTCATAGCGCAGTTGAAATGATGGATAAGATGTTTGAAATGACCAATATCCATAAGCAGGTTGGCGTCAAGATCACAGGTTTTGATGCGAATGGGGTTAGCTTCGAGGATGGGAGTAGACTTGACTCGGATCTTACGATGTTTATATCAGCAGGCACAGGGCACAGCATCATCGAAGCTTCTGACCTGCCATTGAGCGATGCAGGTTTTGTCGTGACCAATGAGTACAACGAGATCGAAGGTTTTGAAAATATTTATGCTATTGGTGATAGTGCGGCACTCATGGGTCCCGACTGGAAAGCCAAACAGGGGCATGTGGCTGAAGTAATGGCAAAAAATGTTGCTTATAACCTCTTCAACCATAGCCAGAATATCGACTCAAAGCATAGCTATGAAGGGCATTTAAATATTCTGTGCATGATGGATACCGGCAATGGCGCAGCTTTCGTATATAGGGACGATAAAAGAGGCAAGCTGATTCCCATGCCGCTGGTTGGGCACTGGATGAAAAAAGGCTGGGGCTGGTACTGTCGAAACTCCAAGCTGGGAAAAATCCCAAGAATACCAGGGATGTGAGCAGTAATAAGCCTTGTGCACTCCATTCTTCATTTGGTCGGTGAACCGACCCTGCACGATATTTATCTATCGTTCGTTCCCGTAGGGTCGATTTGTCGACCAGGCAGGATGACAAATTTATTCTTAGCTTAACCACAAAAGGAAATTTAATATGAAACAAATTACTGTAATGGAAAAATACCCCGTCTTTACATTGGAAGTAAACAAAAACGAAACAAACTGCAAAGATGTTGATGCGGTATTGCGGTACCTGAAAGAGAAGATCGACACGCACCCCGTGGCTGTCTATATAGGAGAGTTTGATCACTATGCGCACACGAACAGTCTGGCAGAAGGCGAGATCTCTGAGGATATTAAAGATGCCAAAAATATTATATGCTGTTTTGGGAAAAAGCTGCCAAAAGCGCTTGTCCTTGCAGTCAGACCCAGATCTATCGGCGTAGCTGATATGGGGGATCATTTTGTTGTCAGTTTCCTGGAAGCACCTAATCCCGAAGCCAACAGTGCGATGGAAGAGTGGGTCAAGAGTATCGTCAATCTGTGATAGTGTCTTACAAAATTATCATACTGCAAATCATCATTCCGTTTTTTGGCATTTTCCTCTTGGGATGCCAGGAGAAATTCCCTACTTATGCTGCTTTTTGCGATCAAAACGGTACAAAATTTCCCTCTTGCCTCCACTATGCAGTTCTTGATGAGAAAGAGAGAGGCGCGATTCAAAAGAGTTTTGGCATTAAGGGGGATAATGAGTGTCCCTACCGTGTAGAGTTGACAAAATATCACGTTGGAAACTGCAACAATCCTATCGTAAAAAGTGTGGGAAGTGACTTTGACGGATATATTCGTATCGAGATAAAAAAAGGTATCAAGTGTTACTATAAGGTACAGAGTGACTTCAAGAGTGACGAAAATGCGGCGTTTGACAGGGTCCTCAAAAAGATTGAAAATGAAAAGAAAATAGAAAATTTTTCTAATTAAGACTAAATTTATCTGATTTAGGGAATAATACGTTTACAAATTAATTTTCAAAGGAAACAAAATGGCAACAGTAACATTTAAAAACGACACAGTATGTAACCTCGCAGGTACAGAGATCAATGTAGGTGACACAGCACCGGTAGTAACAGTAGTAAACTGTAACCCAATGCTTCAGGACGAGCAAGTTGGTGGAGAAGGTAAAGTTCAACTAGTAGTAGCAGTTCCTTCATTGGATACAGGTGTATGTGACGCTGAGACTAGAAGATTTAACACAGAAGCAGCGTCACTTGACGGTGTAGAAGTAGTGACAGTCTCTATGGACCTCCCATTTGCAGCAGCTAGATGGTGTGGTGCAGCTGGCATCGATAACATCAAAGTATGTTCAGACTTCAGAAACAGAGATTTCGCTAACGCTTATGGTGTTCTTCTTGCTGATGGTCCTTTGGCTGGCGTATTGGCTAGAGTTATTTTTGTAGTTGGCAAAGATGGAAAAGTTGCTTATAAGCAAGTTGTTCCTGAAATTACAACTGAGCCTAACTACGAAGAGGCACTTGCAGCAGCAAAAGACGCAGCTAAGTAAGCGACATAACTCCAAAATTCGGTATCTCCTCTCTGGGGATACCTTTTCAGATGACCCTTCTCCTTTAATTCTCACTTTTATACTCCATTATTTAATTCCACTAAAACATTAGGCAGCTTTTCTGTAGGTTTGGCACTGACAAATATCAAAATAAAACAGAAAATAGCAGCATTGTTAATTATTTAAAGTTTTCTAAGCGTTTGGCAGTGACAAACCTAAGAAAATCAGGGTAAAGATATGCTAGAATAACTCTTCTAAAAGGAGTATCGATGAAATACTGGGGAGTATTGACTGCCTTGATAATATCTTTTGCAGGATGCGGCAGTCAGCAGACAAAAATCAAAGGCAAACATTATAATATCAAAGAGTGTGAAAAAGAGATGGCGACAGCAAAAGATATAGATGAAGGTGAACGCATCGACAAGATCATCGTTTATAAGTCTAAACGCAAAATGGATCTTTACCGAGATGGGAAAGTGATCGATACTCTTCCTGTTTCCCTGGGAAAAAACCCAAAAGGAGACAAGGTAAAACAGGGTGACAATAGAACACCTGAAGGGGAATATTGGATCCGTCGCAAACTCTGTTCTCAAAAATATTATCGCTCTCTATGTATCTCATACCCCAACCCGAATGATATAAAACAGGCACGCTCCAGAGGAGTAAATCCCGGAGGAGATATTACGATTCATGCTCAGCCGACATGGAACGCAGATGGTGACAACAACAGGCACACACTTGCAAGAAATTGGACACAAGGCTGCGTTGCTGTGACCAACAAAGAGATGGAGAAACTGTGGTACGCGGTACGCGAAGGGGTTCCTATCGTTATCAAGAAGTAGCATGATCAAGTAGACAGTGCAAGGAGCCAAAAATTAGTTATACACAAAAGCAAATCGACAAATACAAGCGCCAAAAATATATTGGTGAGCTTGAGAAGGTGAGTAAAAATCTCTTTCGTATGTTTCGTGACACACAGATACCAGCTTCTTATTTTGCAGAAAAATTTAAAGAGCTTAAAGCGAGACTTGATGCCATTGATTCAACTCCTCTGGATCTGGGGCATTATAAAGAGCTTGAAGTCTATATAGGTCGTCTCTACAGTCAAACTGTACTAAGTGAAGCTTTTAGTGATGGCGCACTGGATGATATTCGTGAAGCAGAAATGAGTCATCTCAACCGACTTCAAAAATTGAAAAACAGCCAGTCATATAAAAAAGAGAAGCACAAACATAAAAGTAAAAGTGAAGATTGGGGTTAAAAAGATAGTTTTTAGCTGAATATGAGCAAAGATATATTATGATAGTAATTAATATTGGACAATATAGGAGTTAATCATGAAGAAAATAGTAATGTCGGCCCTCTCTATGGCTATCGGAACAATGGTGATGGCGGGTGGAGATATTCGACCGTCAGGAGATTATGACAATACTCGAAAGAGTTGCAAAGACAATAATGTCTATGTAGATTATGATAGAAACCTGATGTGGCAGGATGCACCTTATGGAGATGCAGAAGATGGCGCCTATAAGCATAATCGTTCTGCGGGAAAAGCAGGACGATGGAGATATGCCAAAAATTATTGCAGTACTCTGTTTTATGGGGGATATGATGATTGGAGGTTGCCGACAGTGGGTGAGTTTACAGACCTCTACAGTGGTGAAAGAATAAAATTAAAACATACTATAGATGTAGATTTCTGGACTTCTACACCTTCTCGCGGAAATACCTACTGGAGTGTATATGCAATCGTGACGGGTCAGCCCTATGAGCACAAGAGCAGTGATACGCAGTATATCCGTTGTGTTCGCTGTCTGGATGAGTAAGAGCTGCTTTTAGGAACTTTAAACTTCTTTGAGCAAAGGGTTCAGGTTTTGGAGGCAATACTCTTTAGCTTAATGGTGATCCGGGTTTCTTACAGTATTTTTATCTCCTCCTGCAGCTCAACTCCAAAGGTTTTGGATACTTTCTCTTGAGCCAGCCTGATAAGATAAAGTGCATCCTCAAAGTTTCCATTTCCCAAGTTGACAAGAAAATTGGCATGGACATTGCTCCAGCCCATATCTCCCTTTCGCAGGCCTTTGAGCCCGACTGCTTCAATCAGTCGTCCGGCATGATCTCCGTCTGGATTTTTGAAGGCTGAACCTGCACTGGGATCTTTGGGTTGATTGCTGCGCAGTGTGACGAGTTGGTCCAAAAGTTCTTGATCGAAATTCTCTTCTATTTTAAATTGTGCAGCAGTCGCAATGCCCGGCAGTTTTGCAAAACGATAGCCATGCTCAATCTCCCCTTTGGGTATCCATTTTCCATTTACTTCGATACTGTGCAGAATATTAAAGATCTCATAAGATTTTACCCCTGCATTCATTGCCAGCATCCCTCCCAGTGTTCCTGGAAGTTTGGCAAAAAATTCAAATCCGGAGAGGTTATGTTTTCGGGCAAAAGAGACGACTCGTCCAGTGGGCATCGATGTTCCTATGGTTAAAATATTCTCTTTGAGTTCAATCGTTGCAAACTCTTTGCCCAGCATCATCAGAGGAGGGGGATTGGGCGAGACGAGAAGATTGTTCGCTCCGCCGATGAGGTATCTGTCTGTGGGCAGAGTGTCGCCATTTTCCAAGACCATAATCTCTTCAGGTTGACCTATTTTGATACTGGAGTATTTAGAGAAATCAATGGTTTTATAAAACATTTATCTATTTCTCAACTCTTCATACTCTTTTGGCAGCAGATAATCCTCCGTCTTTATCGGAGTTTCCCACAGTCCATTTTCAAAGCCGATTTGATAGAGTTTATCGAGGGCTTTGAGTTGCGTAGGTGAGAGTTCGATAGACTCATCAGAGGCATACATATCGAGGTATTTCGTCAGCATGGCATCGGAGATACGCACCAGATTATCTGCTTCCAATTTGGCGCAAAGTTCTTCTTTTTTGGTATTTGCCACTTTGACGCCCTCTATCAGGATATTCTCTATCTCAATGGCGCGGTTGAGAGGGAGACTTCGCCTGACAGCCATCCCTCCGAGAGGAAGCGGCAGATCCTCTCCGGTCAATTCTGTCCAGATATCCCAAATCTCTTTTTCAACTTCCAGACTCTCATCAAAATCAAGGATCGACTCATGGATCAGCACACCCGCATCAACATCGCCAAGGATGACTGACTCTTCAATCTCCAGAAAATCCATATAGACGGGCCTGGCATCAGGATAATAGAGCCGAAAAAGCATCGCATTGGTCGTATATTTACCGGAAAGTGCTACTTTGAAATTACGCTTGAGTCTTTTCTCTTTGCGTCGGATAAGTTTGGGTCCATAGCCTTCACCGAAGCTGACAGCTGTTCGTAAAAGTGCATAGTCGTCTTTGATGAGAGGATACATGCCAAAGCTTATCGCAGTGACATCATAGGTGCCTTTGATCGCCTCTACATTGAGGGTCTCTATGTCCAGTCCAATATTATTGAACTCATAATCTTTGGTGTCGACCCAGCCAAATTTGATTGCAAAATACATAAAGATATCATCTGCGTCAGGAGAGTGTGCCAATTCAATTTTCATTATTTATCACTTAGTATTGAGTTGGTATATTTTATCAAAAAAGTGATGACTAAATACTTGGAAGAGAAAATATGTCAAATTGAAATGTTTTGGAGTGCTTCATCCAAAAAGAACTAAAATGGTGCTACTATTTTATCACTAAGGATCAAAGGATGACTATGGCAATGGATGCGAACAGACAGAAGGCTCTGGATATGGCGATCAAGCAGATCGATAAAACTTTCGGAAAAGGGACAGTTATGCGCTTGGGAGACAAAGCCTTTGAGCCGATAGAAGCGATCAGTACAGGATCATTGGGTCTAGATATGGCACTGGGTATCGGTGGTATTCCTCGGGGGAGAGTTGTTGAAATCTATGGTCCGGAATCTTCGGGCAAGACTACGCTTGCCCTACAGGTTATCGCTTCCGCACAAGCGGAAGATATGGTTTGTGCCTTCATCGACGCAGAGCATGCTCTTGATGTGGTCTATGCCAAAAATTTGGGTGTAGATGTTGACAATCTTCTCGTTTCTCAACCCGATTTTGGAGAGCAGGCGCTGGATGTGCTGGAGACACTTGCGCGAAGCGGCGCTGTAGATTTGGTGGTTATCGATTCTGTCGCGGCGTTGACACCAAAAAATGAGATAGAGGGAGATATGGGAGATACGCATGTCGGACTTCAGGCGCGACTCATGTCTCAGGCATTGCGTAAATTGACAGCGATTTTACATAAGATGAATACTACTGTTATCTTCATCAATCAAATTCGTATGAAAATAGGAATGATGGGATATGGCTCTCCTGAGACAACCACAGGAGGGAACGCTCTCAAATTTTACTCCTCTGTACGGATAGATGTCCGGCGTATCGCTACGCTCAAACAGGGAGAGTCGTCTATAGGCAATCGTGTCAAGGCAAAGATTGTCAAAAATAAAGTTGCACCGCCATTCAGGCAAGCTGAATTTGACATCATGTTTGGAGAGGGTATCTCTAAAGAGGGTGAATTGATCGATTATGGTGTAAAGTTGGATATTATTGATAAATCAGGAGCCTGGTTCAGCTATGCAGAAAAAAAACTCGGACAGGGAAAAGAGAATGCCAAGGCAGTACTCAAGGAGGACTTGGAACTTCATGCAGAAATTGAAGCGAAGATCAAAGAGGCATTGGGTGTGGGAAATATGTTGGCTATAGATACTAAAGAGATAGAAGATTAGGATA
>JAYEOH010000143.1:0-2107 GCA_034722775.1 Campylobacterota bacterium
GATTATGCAGGAAAAAAAGTAAGTACCCTTTCCTTCTTTAAAAATAATCTTACGGGTCAGGCATTGAAAATATACTTTTTTTCGTTCCCACTCTCTGAAGTGGAAGCATAAGGGTCTGGTAACAACTACAACTCTCTTGTGTAGGTTCAAAGATAAATACTAATCCTCGTCCCCACTCTCCTGAGTGGGAATGCGCCCTGACCAAGGGGAGGAAGTACTCTTGGGGTGCGCCCTGACCAAAGGGAGGAAGTGCCATTATCTAGTTATGAAAGATAGTAACTTCAAAATATTTGACAAATAAATACAATTAGTATACAATACTAACGAAATGTATTTTTTTGGAGATTGATGGAAAAATTAGAATTTGACTGGAATGATGAAAAAAACAAACTCCTGAAAGATCAAAGGTCTGTCTGTTTTGAAGATGTTGTTACTACTATGCAGGACAATAGACTCTTAGATATCGTAAAAAATAGCAGCATAAACCATCCGAATCAATATTGTTTGATCATTAATATATTGGATTATGCCTATGTAGTCCCCTTCATAAGGAATGAAAGTATATTTTTTCTTAAAACAATATACAAAAGCAGAAAAGAGACTAAAAAGTATTTGAAAGGCAGGATATGAAAAAAAGCATAGAGAGTAGTGAAGAGTTACAAATCATAAAAGATGTTGAAGATGGAAAATATGTATCTTTGGAAGGAAATGAGCAGGCAGAGATGAAATCTATGCTTGCAGAGGCTTCTAGAAATACAATTGAGAAACTAACCAAAAAGAAAGCCATTAACATTAGACTGCTTGAAAGTGATATTGAAAAGCTGAAAGCTATGGCACTCTATGAGGGATTGCCATATCAGACTTATATATCGCATATAATTCACAAACTAACAACAGGTGCATTGAAAGCAGTTTAACAAAAAAACGATATAGAACTGACAAACAAATTATCCAGACCAATTCCTGTACAAGTTCTGTGGTTTCTGCCCAAAAAGTACCCAGTTGATACTGATCTCTCTATCTCGGCAAAAAGCAGCGATGGCTTCATAGGGAATTTTGCCTCTTTTTTTACTCGTTCCCACTCTCCCGAGTGGGAATGCGCCCTGACCAAAGGGAGGAAGTACTCTTGGGGTGCGCCCTGACCAAAGAGAGGAAGTGCCCTTGGCGACTGACTCTATATGTCTATAGACAAAAAAACTATGCTATAATAAAATAAATTCAGCTTAGAAAGGATTTTGATGTCTAATATAGAACTTTTGCCCAAATATACATACAGTGACTACAAGAACTGGGAAGGTGACTGGGAGTTGGTGGAAGGCGTGCCTATCTCCATGGCTCCTGCGCCTATGAGAGTGCATCAAAATATAGCGACGGAAATAATCTTTGCATTAAGAAACTCCTTTAGGGAGGATATGTGTCCGGATTGTTATGTATCGTTTGAGAATGATTGGAAGATATCGAACGATACTATCCTAAGACCGGATATTGTATTTGTGTGCGACGATGAAAATAAAAAATACTTAACGAAAGCACCCAAAATCATCATAGAAATTCTCAGTCCGTCAACAGCGAAAAAAGATGAGACCGTAAAGTTCAATATTTATGAAGATGAAAAGGTAAACTACTATATCCTAGTCTATCCTGACGACCTGAAAGCAAAAGTATACACTATCAAAGACGACAAATATACCAAAGTGGGCGATTTCACCAAAGAGAAGCTTGTTTTTGATGATATAGAGTGCGAATTGGAGCTTGATTTTGAGATAGTCTTCAGACGGTTTCAATCTTTACAAGGTGAAGAGACCAAACTTTCAAAGAAAGTCTGACACAATGCTCCCATATAACTCAAAGTATCAAGATGCATTATACTCCAAATTAAGTGCCGTGGGTAATGATAAATTATGAACACTTAGCCTATTTTCGCTATATAATAGTTCATATCGATAAAAAGGATTATTTAATGTATGAAAATAACCGAAATTTTCTTGCTAAGGTTATGCACAAAAAAATTAGATCTTTAAAGGATATCTCGTGAGTTTTTTAACAATAGGAATAGTCGTGGCATTTGTGGCAGTCATGGTATCTATAGCATACGGTGCTTATCAGC
>JAYEOH010000144.1:0-2097 GCA_034722775.1 Campylobacterota bacterium
CTTTTCGGACTTATAGCAACCTTTTGATTACTTTTCTCTTGGGCGGTATTTGGCACGGAGCGGGATGGACTTTTATTTTTTGGGGGTTGTTGCACGGTGTGGCGCTGGCTGTACACCGTTTCTGGAAAAGAGCCGGCTTTACGATGCCGACTCTTTTGGCATGGTTCACAACCTTCCTCTTTATCAATGTCAGTTGGGTATTTTTCAGAGCTGCAGAGTGGGGTGATGCGATCAAGGTACTCAAGGGAATGGTGGGACTTTCCGAAATTGTTCTGACGCCAAGACTCGAAAACTATTTTCACACTTTTTCCTCCTGGGGAGGTATATCGTTTGGCAGAGTTACGGAGTATATCGGGGGCGGGTACGAAGTATTACTCTCTATTGTTGCAGGGTTGGCAATAGTTATTCTGCTCCCCAACAGCAATAGCTTTAGAGAGAAAAAAATGACACTATGGTACATACTTGCAGCTTCACTGCTCTTCTCGTATGCCGTAATCAAATCATTTGCCTCTTCGGCAGAAGTCTTTTTATATTTTAATTTTTAGGAGAGGTTATGAAGCAGAAAAAACTTGTTATTATTTTCCTTATCGTCTCACTGCTATGTATCAGTCCGCTCCCGATTTTTAATCTCAGTTTGCTCTACCAGAAGGGAGAGCTGAGCACCAGGAATATTACGACACAAAAACTCTTTGTCGCAGATCATTTCGAGGCAAGTATAAACTATTTTGCATATCACACATTGTATCTTTCGCTGAATAAAAAACAAACGATTGCCGGAAAAGACGGATTTTTGTTTCTTGGCAATCAGTATGCAGATATTATAGATAAAACTCAGGGACTCTACCCTTATAAGCAGGAAGATATTGATCTATGGGTAGAGAAGCTTAAGTCGGTAGAGGATTGGTATGAGGCAAAAGGTATACAATTTATTTTTGTAATCGTTCCCAACAAGAGTTCGATCTATCCCGAGAATCTTCCTGCTTCGATTCTCTACAAAGAGGGAGAAACCATCACAGATGATATTGTGAGGGCCTCAAGGAAGAAAAATATTGCACTTTTGGATCTTCGGGATATACTCAATAAGAGCAAGGGAGAAGATGAGCTCTATTTTAGAACTGATACCCACTGGAACAATAAGGGCGCTTCAATCGGATTTGAGGAGGCGATACACTTTTTAAATACTCAGTATGGAGAGGGCTATAAGCTTCCAAAGTATACTTTGCAAAGCATCAGGCGAGGTAGTGGTGATTTGGCAGGATTTCTCAAAATTAAAGAGATTCTTTCGCCAAAACATGAGAAGGATTTTGCTTTTGATTTCAACAGATCAGTCAAAGTCTGTCATGGGAATATAAACTTGAAGAAACTGGCAGTCGAAGCATGTAAAATGAGAGGCAATCCCATCCTCAATATTTTCGCTCAGGACCAGTATATGATCAACAGGGATGCGGTAAATCCCCAAAAATTACTCTTTATTGGAGACTCTTTCAGTACGGCAAATTCCAAGCTATACAATGCTGCTTTCGGCACACTTTGGAAATTTCATCATAGTCGCATATACGGCAAAAAAATAGCTGACTTCATAGCAAAAAACCAGCCGGATATCGTCATCTATCAGATTGTTGAAAGAGACCTTTATTCACAAACATTTGTTGAGCCTTTGTATTAAAATCAATTTCACAATCGCTTTCGCAAATCAGTAATCCTCTTTTCGTCTCTTTGATAGGTTGGATCGCTGAGGAGCTTATCTCTTTCCGCATTGTCTGATATAGCCAGGGTATGCTCTCGGTCTGTGCTGTGGATATAGTCACCGATATATCTGTTATAGGAGAGGCTCTCCCAGTCACAATTATCTTTGGTGAAGAGTTGCAGTGTGAGATAGTAATCCTCCATATATTTTTGATCCTGGTGATAGAGTATTTTTGCCAGGTTGATCTGTTCCAGATCCAGCATGAAGCTGTGTATCGGTGCATGGTTGTCATAGATGAAATCTTCATACGAGTAGCCATATTCAAATTGGCGTTCACGCTTGACCAGTGTGCCTGTTTGACTGTTGTAGGTTGCAGCGTAGACCCTGCCGAAAGAGATTGCCTTGCCTGT
>JAYEOH010000145.1:0-2082 GCA_034722775.1 Campylobacterota bacterium
GACAGAAAAGGAAAGTGGAAAGGCGTAGTTTATGGTGACTGCATATCGGACTCGTATAGATCACGCAATGGCTCATGTAAGCGAGCCTCTCAACCTCTCTTCAGCCCGCCCGATTTTCTCCACAATCAACTCCATAAACGGCAAAATATCATCATGATTGCTAGCCTGTTCAAGTGCCCTCATATATCTTGTTCTCTCATCCTTTTTTATGATGATCCAAGGCTGTCCGTACGATACCAATATGCTGTTCATGATAAATCTTGATACTCTTCCGTTTCCATCTGCATATGGATGGATAAATCCAAAGATAAAATGTCCCAATATAACTTTTGACAAGATATCTTCCTCTTTTTCAAGAACTTCAAAGTACTTCTCCATAGAGTCAAGCACAGCCTCTTTTGGAGGAGGAACATGCTGTGAACCTCTTAGATAAATAGCGCTGTCTCTATAGCCGATCAAATTACCCGGGCTTAAGATATTAGCTTGTACGCTTGGCAAAAATAGCTTTTGATACAGTTTAGACTGGAGTCTTGATATATTTTTTTCGATCTTTTCATTTGATTGTAAACACTCTAAGACAGTTGATTTTAACTCCTCAAATGCTTCAAAATATCCTTTGGCAGCAAGAGCATCACGGGTCTGCTTGTCTTCTTCATTTTGTGCAGGGTTCCAGTTTCCGTTTTTTATTTTTTCTATAAGTTTGGTTGTGACTTTGTACCCCTCTATAGACAAGGAGTGATAGGCATCTTGAGTATATTTGTCCTCTAACTCTGACAGCAGAGTCTTTATATTTATATTTTTAGGTTCAAGCTTGTAGCTTGACTCCTTTATCCTGGCAGAATACTTTTGCCATAACGCTTCAACTCGCGAAGCATAAGGACTTTTTGCTAATTGTATATTGCCAAATATAGGTTTGCGCAAATCAAAGGGGTTAAAAGGAGTGATTTTAACCCCCGTCAATGAGCTATATATCTGACGAATATTTTTGGCATCATCTTCTCTTCCCAGGTGAGCATAAGCACCGGACAATCTTGCTGCAGAAGTATCCATCCTCTTGAGGCTGACAAGTGAGTTGATGATGCTTGATACATCTCGAATGGATTTGAGTGCTATCTCCATCTCTAAAGGATTGCTGATAAAGCTCTTATTGTCACTTTTGCATAGTACATCTTCAATAGTGAAGATATTTACTCCTCTTCTTTTATCAAGATTTTTAGGAAAATTATCTCTGTCTTCATATGAAAACAGGCTCATATTATTCGGTAGTTTTGTTTTTGATGATGATGCACCATTTTTTATGATGAGTGTCAGCTGTTTTGGGATGGAGTTTTTTTCAGTATGGAGCATCAAGGAATCATGAGGATTTAAACAATAACCATTTTTACCAAATCTATCGCTTAAGTATTTTGAAAAAAACGACCATGCATTTATGTACCAAATAGTTGTATCCCCTGATCCGGTACTTGGATTTTGTATGCAGTACCAACCTTTGACAATCGGAAATAGATAGTTATTTTCTCTAAGTACTGTTATACTTTTAGTATCAAGCCTATCTGATTTAAATACATTTCCCTCTTTGTCCTGTATTTTCTTTAAAGAAGAGAGTGCTTTTGCAAGAACTTTATTTAACATGTAGTCTCCTTATAAAATAGATGTTTTTACTGAAATTATTTACCTGTTTTCATTGTATCATAAATAGATGGTTTTATTTTGGAAATACTACTTTTTTTCTAAAAAGCATGCTATAATGTACACAGATTATCCACAAAAGGAATGCGTATGAGCTATGCGTATAATCCACCAAGGCTTATAAAATCAATCTTTCAAAAACTTTAGGAAAAAGGGGTCTGACCCCAGATCTTTTGTTACTTTTATTTTGAAATGCGCCAATGAAGGAATAAAAAGCTGATACAGACATTGCCATTAGGTTTGGCAGGAACCAATGAGGGGCACCTTATTTTCAGAAAAATACCCTATAATATCCCCAAATAAATAATTGACTTACGGAGTTATAATGTTAAGATTTGCACCCTTTCCTGTTGGAGATATGCACATAGACGACCTCCGTGTTGCACTCTTCAA
>JAYEOH010000146.1:0-10528 GCA_034722775.1 Campylobacterota bacterium
TAAATAGGCAAAACCCTGATATTCTCATCAAGCTTCTCTTTGAGGATATTTTCGATCGCAAAGAGTGTTCCCGTGCTGGAGCTGGCACAGCCGCTGCAAGCACCGAGATATCTGATGTAGATATCGACATTGGCTCCATTCTCTTTGATATCCAATATCTCCATGTCTCCGCCATCCATGATCAGCATTTGGCGGATATTGTCATCGATAACTTTATCGACTGCCTTGATCTTCTGTACCAGTGTCATATCGGCAAAGGCAAAACTAGCACCTGAGCCTGATGCATCCGCTGCCTGGCTCATCTTCTCTTTTTCATGCTCTTCAAGCAGATCGACGAGATATATATCTTTCTCTTCGTGTCCGCCGGGCCGGATACATGATTTACAGAAGGCACCTGCTTTGGTATAGTCAGTGATCTGCTCGACTGTAGTGAGGTCGTTGAGACGGATCACCTCTTTGAGTGTTGAGAGTGTGACTCGTGCACATTCACAAACGATAATCTCCTCTTCGAAACTCTCCATGTCGACACCTTTGTACTGTGCCGCCGCTTTTTTGATGACATCATACGCCATGACGGAACAGTGCATCTTTTGTGGCGGAACAGCAGGCGTATCTGGGTTGTCTCTCATCGCCATCTCTACATCGATATTGGTGATCTTGACCGCCTCATCGACTGTTTTGCCCTGACAGAGTTCTGCCATCGTATCAGAACTGGCAATAGCAGTACCGCAGCCAAAACTTTTGAATTTTGATTCGATAATTTTATCCGTCTTGGGATCAACTGCCCAGTAGAGACGCACAGCATCCCCGCAACTCTCTGCACCGAAATCAGCAACGATCAGTTTTGCACCCATCTCTTTGGCCTGCTCTTCCGTGATCTCGCCCATATTTTTGGGGTTATTCATCAAATCTGTTACTTTTTGGCTATACTCATCCCAGATGGTACCGCCTATCAAACTATCCATTCCCATAATTTATCCTTTTTCTATTTTCTTTAAATTTTTTTATCTATTGCATAATTCGGGTTTAATGCCCTGCATCCAGACCGCTCTCATGACCTTCCGGGGCATAAGCGTATGAGCTGGAGATTCCCCTCAATCTTTCAACCGCTTCTTTGACGACAGCCAAAGTAAAGTTCAGTTCTTCTTCAGTCGTAAATCGACTGAGAGAAAACCTGATAGCCGTATGAGCCAAGTCTGCTTCTGCACCGATCGCTTCCATCACGGGATTTGACTCCAAATCTTCGCTTGCACAGGCTGATCCGGTACTTGCAGCAATAGCAGAACGGTTGAGATCCCACAGCATTGATTCGCCTTCGATTCCCCGAAAGGATATGAGAATGGTGTTGGGTGTTCGCTTGTTTCTAGGTGTGACGACAAATGTATCAGGTATTTTGAGCAGTTCATCTTCGAACTCATCTCTCATCTCTCTGATCTCTGTCATCTCAAAATCAAGTGCATCGATCGCCTGTTCCATTGCCTTGCCCATGCCTACGATACCGGCGACATTGAGTGTACCTGAACGATATCCGCCCATTTGTGAACCGCCGTGAAGGAGTGGGGTAAGCTCTCTCCCCTTTTTCATATAGAGGGCACCAACTCCTTTGGGGCCATGAAACTTGTGTGCCGATATCGTGAGGTAGTCCACATTGAAGCTCTGTACATCGACAGGTGTTTTCCCGATCGCCTGAACAGCATCTGTATGAAAGAGTACACCTTTCTCAGCACAAATATCTCCGATCTCCTGGACGGGGAAGATAGCACCGGTTTCATTGTTTGCCCACATGATAGAGACGAGCGCAGTTTTATCTGTGATAAAGTCTCGCACAGTATGTGCTTCAACAATTCCTTCGTGGTTAATCGGCAAATAGGTTACTTTGCAGCCTAAACTCTCCAAATGCTTTGCTGCTGCAATAATGGAGGGGTGCTCCACTTCACTCACAATGATATGATTTTTCCTGCCTGTTATAATATACTCAGTATATATACTTTTGAGTACCCAGTTGTTACTCTCTGTCGCACAAGAGGTGATCACGACACTATCATCTTTGGGTGCGTGAAGACCTGCGTAGATCTTCTCCATAGCTGTTTTGAGCGGTGCATGTGTCTCGCTTGCGACATAGTGCAGTGAGTTTGGGTTGCCATATTTTTGTACAAAAAACGGCTCCATTTCATCAAAGACATAGGGATCGACAATCGTCGTTGCATTGTTGTCTAAATAGACTTTCATGACTTTCCTTTTTATATGTTAAATCAGCGCTATAGAAGACGCTATTTTTAATTCAGACTAAAATAGTCTTAATTAACTTTCTGCATACTACATAAAGATTTCTTAAATCAACATAAAATACAAAAATATTAGGAGAATTATACTCTCAATAGTATTAAAGGGCAACCTCCCCCCATTTCCATTAAGCTAAATTTTTAGGACGCTCGAACTTGTTCGAGCCAATGCCATGATTACAGGACTTGAGCCTTTACCTCGAACAAGTTGCCCATCGGAAATGCCCTCGGGGTGCGAGGTTCCAGAAAGTCCTTAGCTTAATGACATCTAATGGTACCCAGAACCAGTCTAAAAGTTCGAAGGTGCGGGGGTATTGATAATATTGTAAAACTCATTTCTTGTGCGCTGGTCACTTTTGAAAAGCCCTCGCAGGGCAGAGCTGACAGTGGTAGAATTGATCTTTTGTACGCCTCGCATCTCCATACACATATGGCGTGCGTGGATCACGACGGCAACACCTTTGGGGTTGATCGTCCCGGAGATGGCATCGGCGATCTGCTCTGTCATCTGCTCCTGGATTTGCAGTCGACGGGCAAAAACATTGACAATGCGCGGGATCTTGGAAAGTCCGACAACTTTGCCGTCCGGTATGTAGGCGACATGGGCACGACCGATGATGGGGAGCATGTGGTGCTCACACATCGAATAAAATTCAATATCTCTCACCACAACCATCTCATCATTGGTGCTGCCAAAGAGTGCCTGGTTGAGGATCTCCATAGGATCCTGATGATAGCCCTCGGTGAGGAACTTCAATGCTTTGGCAACGCGCTTTGGTGTCTTGACCAACCCCTCTCTATCAGGGTCTTCGCCCAGCAACTCAAGCACTTTGGTGATAGCGGCTTCAAATTCTTCTTCTCTGTTCATTGATAATACCTATTTTTATTAATATATTTTCGTTTTCAAATTGTAGCAGAAGTTTGATGATTTTCTCATCGACCTTGGAAATCGCCAGAAAATCTGAATCAGGCAAAAAATTCTCTTTTTAACAATTTTTAGATAAAATCACGGAACTTTAACCAAAATTATTTTAGGTTTAACACAAAACAGATAAAGGAATGTAGTGGAAATTACAGTGAAAAAAATTGATGATGCCAATGTATTGATAGCAGCGACAATTATAAATAGCGATCTCGAAGAGAAGGTTGGCAAGCTTGCCAAAGATGCAGGAAAGCAACTCAAAGTTGATGGTTTTAGAAAAGGTAAAGTACCCGCTCATGTTGTAAAGCAGATGCATGGAGAGAAGCTTGCGCAGGATGCTGAGGGAGAGGCTATACGGGAACTCCTTGATGAGGGAAGTAGAGAGCTTGGTTTGAAGCCTGATGCTGTTCTCGGGCAGCCGACATTCAAGAAATTTGAAAGAACAGAAGAGGGCATCGATGTAGAAGTCGAGCTCTCTCTTCGCCCGGAATTTGAGCCTGAAGATTATGCTGATCTTGCTCCAGCGTATGATGAGCAGATAGCAGAAGAAGCAGAGGTCAACGAGAGACTGGAGGGATTGATTGAATCACAAGCCCCATTTGAAAAGATCGCTGACGATAGAGAAGTGCAGGCAGATGATATGGTTGTTATCGATTTTGCAGGAAGTATCGATGGCAAGCCATTTGATGGCGGCATAGCAGAAGGATTTAGTCTCAGGATCGGTTCAAATCAATTTATTCCGGGCTTTGAAGATCAAGTCATTGGAATGAAAGCAGGCGAAGACAAAATTATTACAGTAACCTTCCCGGAGGAGTATCACTCCAAAGACCTTGCCGGAAAAGAGGCGCAGTTCAAAGTCAAGGTCAATGAGATTCAGGAAAAAACAGTACCGGAACTAGATGATGAGTTTGCAGCTAAACTTCTTCAGGGCGAAGAGAACCCAACTGTTGATCTTCTCAAGGAAAAAGTCGCCGAGCAGATCAAGAGTGAAAAGCTCTCCAAGATATACAATGAAGAGTTGAAACCTAAATTGGTCACAGCACTGGTAGAGAAGTTTGATTTTGCTTTGCCGAACAATATTGTCGAGCAGGAGATAGATGCAAAAGTTAATGCAAAAGCACAAACGATGAGCGAAGAAGAACTCAGTACATACAAAGATAATACGGAAAAAGTAGAAACTCTGCGCGATGAGCTTAAGCAAGATGCAATTGACAGCGTAAAAGCAACTTTTATTGTTGATGCGATCGCACGCAAAGAAGGCATAGTTATCAAGGATGAAGAGGTTACTCAGGCGATCTATTATGAAGCGATGATGAGCGGGCAGGATGCTCAGGAGGTCATCAAGCATTATCAGGAGAATAATCTTCTTCCAGCTGTAAAGATGGGTATGATCGAAGATAAGCTCTTCTCCAGGCTTTTGGGCATAAATCAATAATATTTTAAGGATTTTTTAATGAGCTATATTCCCTATGTCGTTGAACAAACCGGTAGAGGTGAGCGATCCTATGATATCTATTCGCGTCTTCTTAAAGACAGGATCATTATGCTGAGCGGCGAAGTCAACGATCAGGTTGCTTCGAGTATCGTGGCACAGATGCTTTTCCTTGAGGCGCAGGATCCCGATAAAGATATCTATTTCTATATCAACTCTCCGGGAGGTGTGATTACCAGCGGGTTCTCTATATATGATACGATGAACTACATCAAGCCCGATATCGTGACGATCTGTATCGGACAGGCTGCATCTATGGGAGCATTTCTGCTCTCTTCCGGCACCAAAGAGAAGCGATATGCCCTCCCCAATGCCCGCATCATGATCCATCAGCCATCAGGTGGCGCACAGGGGCAGTCCACCGACATTCAGATACAGGCACAAGAGATCCAGAGGCTCAAAGACAGACTCAACGAAATCCTTGCCGAGCAGACAGGAAAAACAGTTAAGCGCCTCGAAAAAGATACCGAACGAGACAACTTTATGTCATCTCAGGAGGCTGTTGAGTATGGTCTTGTTGACAAGGTCCTGACCAAAAGCTTTAGCTAGAGAGAGTACTAAATATGATACGCGAGATTATTATTTATCCGGACAAGCGTCTCAAAAGTATCTCGAAAGAGGTCGAAGCCTTCGATGAAAACCTCCACGCTCTCCTTGACGATATGTACGAAACCATGGTTGCCAAAAATGGTGTCGGTCTGGCAGCGGTTCAGATAGCAGTGCCGCTCCGGGCACTTATCATTAATGTACCGGTCGAAGCAGAGAATGAGGAGAACGATCAGCCTCGGGAAAATACACTTGAGATTATAAATCCTGTCATCGTAGAAGAGAATGGTTCGACAACCTATCAGGAGGGATGCCTCAGTGTACCCGGGGTCTATGAGGATATTGAGCGTTTTGCTTATGCCAAGATAGAGTATCGTGACCGGCATGGCAATATTCATATTATAGAGGATGATCAATTTCTTGCCATTGCGATCCAGCATGAGATGGATCATTTGGAGGGGAAAGTGTTTATAGAGAAACTCTCCTATATCAAGCGAAAAAAATTCGAAAAAGAGTGGCGCAAAAGGCAAAAAGCCTCATAATCGGCAATCTTGCACGAAATATTTTGTCAGCATACTTGATGTATGCCTCGAAAATCATTCGCACAATCTTACCACTTCTGAGACTTTTTGCTGACTTTTCCGGCAATTTTGTCAGAAACATTTCAAAATGACATATTCTTAATCTCCTCTTTCAATATAGCGCTACAATACCACTATGAATGCAATAATTGATAGTGGTGATACTCCACCCGAGCAGAATCAAAAAGAGGCGATCGTCAACCGGATGCTTTGTGCTACGCTTGAAGGCGTGCAGGCCAAAGTAATCGATGTAGAAGCGACTTTTACCAAGGGGCTTCCGGGGTTTGCAGTCGTAGGGTTGGCGAGTAACGACATCCAGGAGGCAAAGGAGAGGGTCAAATCGGCACTTTTGACCAATGATTTTGTTTTTCCTCCGCTCAAAATCACGATCAACCTCAGTCCGAGTGATATCAAAAAAAGCGGCACCCATTTTGACCTGCCGATCGCCTTGTTGATCGCACTGCATAAGGGAGCCATAGATGAAGAAGGGCTGTATGTATTTGGGGAGTTGGGTCTTGATGGCAGAGTGAAGACGAGCTCTATGCTCTTTCCTTTGATTCTTTCACTTAAAGAGCAGGGGGTCATAAAGAGGGCGATTGTACCCAAAGAGGCGATAGGATATCTCAGCCATATTTCGGGCGTTGAGTTTATCACGGTTGAGAGTCTGAGTGAGGCGATTTCTCTTGTCAGGAGCGGCGCGTTCAGCAGCAATACCGAATCTTTTTCTTATGAGGCGGAGCATCTGGAAATAGGGGAGTGTTCCTATTTTTATGAAAAGAGCTATGAGAGTAATTTTGCTGATGTCAAAGGGCAGAGTGTCGCCAAGCGTGCTTCCCTGATCGCAGCAGCAGGGATGCACAACTTCATGATGGAGGGCAATCCGGGCTGTGGCAAGAGTATGATCGCCAAGCGGATCAAGGATATCCTGCCTCCGGTGTATGAAGAGGAGATATTGAGTATCGCAAAGCACCAGTTTCTCGATGGTGTCATTCCTGATTTCTCTGCCCATCGTCCTATCCGTGCTCCCCACCATACGGCAACTACAGCATCGATCTTCGGCGGAGGATCCCAGCAGGCGAGGATCGGTGAAGTGGCTTTGGCGCACAAAGGGATACTCTTTTTTGATGAGTTGCCCCACTTTCCAAAAAATATCCTGGAAGCCCTTCGGGAACCGCTGCAGGACAAGAAAGTTCATATCGCACGGGTCAATGCCAAGATCGAATATGAAGCAGATATTATGTTTGTTGCCGCTATGAACCCCTGTCCCTGCGGCAATCTCCTC
The DNA here is from genome assembly GCA_034722775.1 of Campylobacterota bacterium. Taxonomy (GTDB): domain Bacteria; phylum Campylobacterota; class Campylobacteria; order Campylobacterales; family Sulfurovaceae; genus SZUA-451. Next base: position 7,106 of record JAYEOH010000146.1, read on the forward strand.
TCCAAGACAAAAGCATGCCGATGCAGTGAAATGGAGATAAAACGGTATCAAAATAGATTGAGTGATCCATTTTTGGATCGGATCGATCTCTTCGTGGTGATGCAGGAGGTGAGCAGCAGTGATAGAGGCGATATTACTTCTGAAGCAATGCATAATGCTGTCATCGAGGCCTTTGTCAAGCAAAAAGAGAGAGGACAGGAGAGACTTAACGGGAAGTTGACAGAAGAGGAGATTGAGAAATTCTGCCTACTGGAAAATGAGGCACAGAAAATCCTCGAGAGTGGAATCCAGAGATTTGGACTCTCTCATCGAAGTATCGCCAGTATCAAGAAGATAGCAAGAACGATCGCTGATCTAAACGGCAATACTCCGATCACCAAAAAAGATATTTTGGAGGCGCTGAGCTATCGCAGGCGGAAGTAGGTTGAAACTCGACCAAATTATGCTATAATGACAGTATTCTGTCATAAAGGACTCTTCATGCAAGCTGTGAACTATACATCGGCACGAAACAATTTAAAATCAATTATAGATAATGTTTGTGATAATAATGAGGAAGTTATCATTACTACAAAAAATGATAAAAGCGTGGTGATCATTTCACTGGATGAGTACAATCAAACGCATGCTCAGCTCAAGCGTGATGTGCAGGAAGCTATCGCGGAGATAGAACGGGAGGATTTTATGGATATCGATGATGCATTTGATAGAGTGATCTCCAAATATGAAGATTAAATTTTCGTATACAGCCTATAATTGTCTTGATATCATGTCAGACTATATCTATGAGCGAAGTGCTTCAAAAACGGTCACCGTAAGATACTTGAAACAATTTAGACGATATATTGTAGAGACCTTGAAGCTTTTTCCTAAGGCAGGAAGGCCATCTGATGAGCTGGAGCCAAACACTCGGAAGCTTGTTTATCAAGGGTATTCAATTATCTATAGAATTTCGGAAGATCAGATCGATATTTTGACTCTCTATAGAGAAAACCTTCCAAAGTAGATAGGTGGGGTAATAATATCGAAAACTCACCACTTCATCAAAAGGCAAAAAGTTTGCAGGCGTTTATGAAATGAAGGGAGTCGGCTAATCCTTTTTAGTATGTAATAGGTGCATTATAGGCTAAATAAGAGATAATTTGTCTTGATTTAATCTTTTTCTCTATCTTTTTTGTTACAATCGCTAAAACTCTCCAATAATTATCAAGGAAAAAAATGGAAAAATTACATTATATTAAAGATGAGATGCTCGTGCATATCCCGGTATGTACCCATGCTGATCCCAAATCTGTGTTGCTGATCGGAGGCTGTGACAACCTCTATGCAGAAGTCCAGAAGCACAAGACGATAGAAAATATCGTCAGATTGAGTGCTGAAGAGGCGGAAGATAAGGTTACAACACTTGATGAAAACAGCTTTGACATCATTGTCGTGGCAACAGAAGCGTTTAAGGGTGATAGAGTTTTTTGGGGACTTCTAAATCGCATTCTCTCTGACAGAGGTATCGTGACAACAATGTCAAGTTTGCTGTTGACAGAAGAGCAAGCGGTGGAATCTGAGTTGACAACTATAGGTGAACTTTTCAAGATCGTGATGCCGTACCGCTATGAGTCTTTAGCAGAAGATGGCCATTTGACTTGCAAAAATCTGATATTGGCAAGCCACACCTATCATCCGACAGCGGATATAAATCTCCAGAGGGCTGACTTGACAGAAGGATACAACTATTACAACTCTGACATTGCTATCGGTGCTTTTCAGCTGCCAACAGTTGTCAGAAAGAGATTTGCAGGATTGATCAAACTCTAATGGCGTTTGAGTATGCAGTTGCATTGACAGGAGGTATTGCCACAGGGAAGAGTTCTGCGACGATGCTGCTCTCTCTCTACGGTTTCAGGTTTATAGATGCGGACAAGATTGCCCACAGTATGCTTGATCAGCACAGCGACAAGATCACGAAACTCTTTGGTATTGAATATGTTGTCGATGAGAAAGTTGATCGTGTCAAGCTTGGCGCCCTTGTCTTTGCTGATCCTGCAAAACGAAAAGCACTCGAATCCCTGCTTCATCCCCTGATATATGATGAGATTGTACGACAGTCAGAAGAGCAGGAGAGGTTCAAGAAGCCTTATATTATCGATATTCCCCTCTTTTTTGAAGGCAATCGCTATCCCATTAAAAAATCTGTTGTGATTTATGCTTCCAAAGCCAAGCAGCTGGAGCGCTTGATGAAGCGCGACGGCTATAGCGAAGAAGAAGCATTGCGACGCATAGAAAGCCAGATGGGTATCGAAGAAAAACGCAAGTGTGCTACCTATGTGATCGACAACAGTGGCGACCTCAAGCAGCTGCAGCGCGAATGTGATCGAGTCAAAGATGAGATTATTTTGGCTTTTTCGTAAGGGGTGCCTCCAGTGGCATTTAAAGTAAGGGTTTTCCGGGAACCTCAAACTTGTTTGAGGCAAAGGTTTAAGCCTTAGATTTGTAGAGTATAGGCTCGAACAAGTTCGAGGGTCCAAGGCTTATCTTGATGTTATTAAGGACTCCTAAGTATAATGAAAGTGAGGCGATGATGACAGTTACAAAATATAGTGCAAATGGCAACGATTTTATTATTTTTCATGCACAAAACAGAGAAGACCGTTCACTCCTGGCAAAAAAACTGTGCCATCGTCAAAATGGTGTAGGTGCCGATGGGATGGTTGTGCTGATACCACATTCCGACTATGATTTCGCATGGGAGTTTTACAATGCTGACGGAAGTGAAGCGGCAATGTGCGGCAATGCTACCAGGGCAGTTGCACATTATGCTTTGGAAAAAGGTATCTCTAGAGGCGATAAGGCGATTTTTCTGACCGGTGCCGGTGTTATTCGTGCCACGATCAACGGCCTCTATGTCGTCAGCGATATGGTCAAGCCAAAAATTATCGATCGCAATATTGAAGTCGCAGGTGAATTGTGGTGGCTGATCGATAGCGGTGTCCCGCACCTGGTAAGCTTTCGGGACTCGATCGATGATTTTGATATCGAAGAGATGAGCACACTAAGAGAAAGATATAACGCCAATGTCAATATCGCTACACTCAAAGAGGGAGATCTATATGTTCGCACCTATGAGAGAGGCGTAGAGGACGAGACTCTCGCATGCGGTACAGGTATGGTGGCGTGCTATATCAGAGCACACTTGGAGGAGACATTGGGAGATATGGTTCGTGTCTTTCCCAAAAGCGGCGATGAGCTCTATCTCAGCTACGAGAATGGCACTTATCGTTTCGGTGGACAAGTGACCAAGACCTTTATAGCAGAAACGCTTATTTAGAATTTATTAAGTGACTGTGGAGTATAATCACGCTCCACAAGCAATGATCGCGTAGCTCAGTTGGTAGAGCGCTACCTTGACATGGTAGAAGTCGTTGGTTC
>JAYEOH010000147.1:0-10500 GCA_034722775.1 Campylobacterota bacterium
GACTTCTTTACTGTGGCATTAGACTATGTGCTTCCCATAGGAGAGGGTATCGACAACCCCGGTGCCGTCTATAAAATGCGTGATGGTTTTGCTATGGATCGCGAAGCATTTGGCAATGGTGCTCCTTTTGTGACGGGGAGAACTACACTGGGTCTCACATTTTTTTACCAATATCAAACTGTAGAGAACTGGGAAGAGTCTGAACCATGGAACCTTGCAGGCTCTATGCCGACATGGAATGATTCGGGGTTGAGATTTATACTTCTTCATGACAACACTGACTATGACCTAAACCCTTCCAGGGGATATAGTTTTGAAGCTCGATACTCCAACGACTTTGGCTGGGGTGACAATCTGCAAAGTTGGAATAGTCTGGACTTTAAATATAGTCAATATCTCAACCTCGAGACCTTCTCTTTTACGCAGCAGAATGTATTGGCGCTTAATTTTTGGACAGCGTACTCTCCCAGCTGGGATACCGGTCACGAATACCTCCCGGGGATCGATGCACACCGACCACCCAGCTGGGAGGGTCCGAGATTGGGTGGATTTATACGCATGAGAGGGTATGACAATAACCGTTTTTCCGGCAAAGCAGCCATCTACGCTGCCGCAGAGTACCGGGCAATTCTTGACTGGAACCCATTCAAGACATCAGAGTTCCTGCTGGACCATGTGCCGTTTGCAGTTGACTGGTTCCAGGTCGTACCTTTTGTGGAAGCGGGAAGAGTCAACGATGAATATGGTTTTGAGCTCATAAAAGATTTGAAATATGACGCGGGTATCAGTATACGCGCTATGGTCGAAGAGCTGCCCCTGCGACTGGATATCGGTGCCAGTGACGAGGGTGTCAATATGTGGGTTATGATCCAGCAGCCGTTTGCTTTTTGATATTTTCCAGTGAGATACAATTTCAGTCAGCTTGGAGATCTCCTATAGTGCTATTACCGCACCAAATAAATTATTTATAACCAAACTTCATACCATGTTTTTTGTGCACCTCTTTTCTAAATAGGGTTGCATATTTCAAATATGAAGCTGCTCTCCAAATAGTTTTCAGGTTAGTTTTGAAATCTGAAAAACGATACAGTAGAGACGGGATAGAGTTAAATTTGTTTCTCGCCTGACTACATGCTTCTGTTAATTCATCCGGAGTGAGATTTTTAGGCACAAAAGCAGCATGATTGAAACGATACTCGGGATGAAGCCACCATTGACCTCCATATATAAGTCGATTTTGTGCCTTAAATTCTTTATACATAGGGGTGCCCGGATATGGCATCAAAACATTAAAAGCAGCAAATGTAAATTTGTTTTTGATGGCAAAATCCATCGTTGCTTTGATAGAATCTTTGGTATCGCTGTCATACCCCAATGTAAATGCTGCCCAGGTTTGCATGGCATGCTCTCTAAGCACCTCTATCTCAAAACGATAGTTGGTAAAGTTCTTCAAATTGAAATTCTTCCCGGCAGCTCTCAAACTCTCCGGCGTTATTGATTCAAATCCTATTACATTGCCGATACAACCGCTATCTGCCATCAGCTTCATCGTCTTTGGATTATGTGTGATATCAATACTTGCCTGGGATATCCAATTTATTTTTTGAGGAATCAGTTCCCTGCATAACTCCTGGAGGGATGGTTGATGTGAGGCGATATTGTCATCGACAAAAAAGATAAAACGACTTTTTTGCGACTCTATCTCCTCCAGCACCTCATCTATTCTGCGAATATAATGTTTTTTTTCAAAATAGGTACTGACCGCACAAAAACTGCATTCATATTTGCAGCCGCGTGAAAATTGCATAAGCGAAACAGGCAGATAGCCTTTGCCCTCATAAATATCTCGTCTAGGCTTGATCCCGCCAATCTGTGCAATGCCGGGCGAAGCTTTATAGGATTTTTTGAGCATGCCTCTCTTTGTGTCGCTAATAACATCTTTCCAAATTGTCTCTGCATCGCCAATTAAAATAGAATCACAATGCTCCTGCACTTCATTTGGAAGCAATACTGCATGAATGCCTCCCATAATAACAAGAACACCTCTTTTCCTGAATTCACTGGAAATTTCATATGCCCGTCTAGCTGTATAAGTTTCAACCGTTATGGCGACCAGATCATAATATGTATCATAAGGCATATCCTCCATACGATCATCACATAACTCAACCTCTACATCATCAGGAGTCAATGCTGCCAAAATCCCAAGCATGAGTGGCTCCATGCGTCCTTCATCTATATAAAGGCTATGAGATTTTGTACCTATGGTCGGTTTGATCAATAAAAGTTTCATGACTCTCCCAACACTCTGCTTTGTTTACTTATTACCTCTTTTTTAGAAACCACATTTACAATAAGTATCATTAAAAATTGAAAGGGTTTAAATAGTAGTTTTGAAAAGATAATACGATCAAAGATGGAACCCCAGGAGTAAAAACTTTTTCTTGCATCAAAACAGCTTTTGGAAAAAGTATCGGGATCTATCAGTGCTGTATTAAAAATAGGATCGCCATAGTGATAGTCAGGATCTATCCACCACTGCTTATAGATCAACCTCCCCTCCTCTTCGAGTCTCTTATAGAGTTCTGTACCTGGTGTAGGGGTCAGAGGATTGAAGTTTGCTATCTCCAACTTTGCACTCTTGGCAAAGCTTACACTCTCTTTGATGACCTCAAGTGTGTCGTTATCATATCCAAAAATAAAAGTTCCGTAAACTGCAACTCCTCTGTTGTGAAATTTTTTTATCACCTCCAGGTAATCTCCTGATTTTTTATTCCAGTTTTTTCCCATCTGCTTGAGGTTCTCATCTACAAGTGATTCAAATCCTATAAGAACAATCACACACCCGCTTGCAACAATTCTATCAAGTAACTCCTCATCTCTTGCTACATCAATGCTTATTTGGCATGACCAGCGAATTTTCAGCGGCCCTATAGCATCTAAAAGTTTATAGAGTGACTCTTTTGAGCTATATAAATTATCATCAACAAAAAATATAAGTTGTTTTCTATTTAGAGTTTTGATCTCTGCCACAATACTCTCTACAGGTCTCAAGCGAACAGTATGCAGGTAAAAACTGTCAATAGAACAAAAATCGCAACTATATCTGCACCCCCTGCTAAACTGTATAAGTTCTACGGGAAGGTATCTCTTCCCTTTAAATATAGACCTGTCAATTTTGTACTCTGACAATGACCTTTGATTGCCGCCGCTATAAATAGACCGTAAACTTTTGTTTTCAAAATCTTTCAGTATCTCTTCCCATACACCCTCCGCATCACCCATGACAACGACATCTGCATGCTTCAAAACTTCATCAGGCAACAAAGTAGGATGATAGCCTCCCATAACAACCAAAATACCTTTTTCCCGATAACTCCCGGCAATGTCATAAGATCTTTTTGCCGTAAAAGTTTCTACACTCAGGGCTACCATGTCCGGCATATCGTCTGGTGGTATCTCCTCTATTCTATCATCATAAAAAGTCACTTCAATATCATCAGGAGTCAGGGCTGCGATGATACCCATAGCCAGAGGAGTCAAAGCATCTTTGGCGCGGTAATTGCCCATGTTCGGCCGGATCAAAGTAATCTTTTTTAGTTTCACAACAGTGCAATCTCCGGTTGAATATTTGATACATCTATCTCTTTTTTGGCTGAACCCGATAGAAAAACTGCTTCAATGTCTGTTTGATACTCTTTTGCCTGCAAAGCATCTCTCATTAGAGTACAGATAGGGTTGCCGGAGGCAAATCCTATCGTACACAGTGCGGCATCTTTTTCTGCTGTAAGCATAGATGCTTCTTTGAGTATTTCAACTATCCACTGCCTCTCTTTTGAGAGGGTTGCAAAAAAAGCAATAAAAATCTGCTCCAGAGAACTCCCCTCTTTGGGCAATGGTATGCCGCCACTTATTTTTGCATATATATTATATAAGAATCTAAATTTATCAAGTGGAGGCTTGTAGCTCTCAATCACAACCTGTTTGATTTTTCTTTGGTCCCATAGAGCAAAAACAGCCTTGATCTCCCCCTCTCTGCTTTTGACCAAATAAAAGTCTTCTATCCTTAAGCCTTTGCTCCCATCGAGTGCAGTGAGCCAAGATTTGGACATAACCGGTGCGAAGTCACAGTTTTGCAAACATTGATTGTAAAATCTTGCGATCGAATTGATATCGCTTCTCCCTGCCTTTTGGCACAAGCCATTAATTCTGGCTCGATTTGCTGTAAAAGTAAAAGTACTCATCTTTGCCAAAGGCACATATCTTGGCATACCTTTCATATTTGATTCAAGCACTCTCTTTGCACTGAAATTTTCACTGGCAATACTTGTAAACATAAAAGGCAGGGTTGCCCTGAATGGGATGAGTTTGCCGATCGACACAAATCCCTCTTTTAAAAAACGAATTTTGTGACGGAAATCCGGATTGACACGAAGTGAGTTAAGGTAAACGATAGACTCCTCTTTCCCCCTAAAAAACAGTTTGAAAAGCGTACATGAATACATACCTATGATCGTTTTCTTATTATCTTGCTTATGAGCAATGACGGTAACGCTCTCCCCCATAAGATTGTCGGCATCGAAATAATTCGGCTCCCTCCTGAGGGTGATATTGACCCAGGAGTGCATTGAATTTTCACCCAGAAGTTTTTTTAGTACCGGTTCGTCAAGTTTGGTTGCAACTCTATAAGCAATACCATCTACCCTGTACAGAGTCATACATCATCAACTTTTATTAAATTGCCTTTAAAGTTCTCATCCCCCAGAGGGTATCCGTTTCTTCCGCTCACATCATGCCTGTGCATCCAATTGATCGGGAAATAGTTTCTAAGCATAAATCCATTGCGATTATTTGTTTTCGAGAGAACTCTTTTAAATATGCTTTTGATACCATAAAATTCATAGCGAGACTCCACACAAAGATCGGTTACCTCTTTGGGCAAAAGATTTTTAGGAGTGAAGGGAAGATCATTGTACCTATAGTCATCGTCAAGCCACCAGTGATCATAAAGCATTCTTCCTTCGGACTTGAGCTTCTCATAAAGAGGAGTGGATGGAAAAGGAGTCAAATGATTAAAAGCAGCAATATAAAATTTCTGCTCTATCGCAAATTTTACTGTCTTTTCAAAAGACTCTTTTGTGTCATGATCATACCCAAAAACAAAAGTTGCATAGATACGGATATTGTATTGATTCAGCTTTTCAAGCGCTTTTGTATATCCGCCATGACTTGCATTGAAATCTTTATTCATCAAAGCAAGATTGTCACTATTCAATGTTTCAAAACCTATCAAAACACCCATACATCCGCTTCTGTCCATAAGATCCAGAAGTTCTTCGTCCCAGGCACCATCGATACTCATCTGTGTTATCCATCGGATATTGAGCCCTATAAGTGCCCTCATCAACTCTTTGGCATGTTTTTTGTTTCCGATAAAGTTATCATCTACAAAAAAGAATACATTTTTTTCTTTTTTCAAAGAGAGAATTTCCTGCACAATATCATCAACAGGACGGCTGCGATGAGAACTCTCAAAGAATGAAGCAATAGCGCAAAAATCACAACTGTAAGTACACCCCCTGCCCGTCTCTATGAGCCCGATAGGCAGATATTTTTTTCCTTTAAAGATAGAGCGATCCGGTTTGATATTCTCCAAGCTTGGCCTCTTGTCGCTTCTGTAGACTCTCTGAAGGTTGCCATATTTCAAATCTTCGATGACTTGGCTCCAGACAGGTTCAGCTTCTCCGATCACAACTGCCTCTGCATACTGCCTGACCTCTTCGGGCAGCAAAGTGGCATGAAAGCCGCCCATTATGACAGGAATCTCTCTTTTTCTGTATTCACTTGCTATTTGATAGGCTCTTTTTGCCGTATAAGTCTCTATAGAGATCACAACGGCATCAGTCGATAAATCATAAGGGATTTTCTCCATACGGTCATCATAGAAACTAATATCGACATCATCCGGAGTTAAGCCTGCGATTGTCGCAGCAGGAAGAGACTCCATCTGCCAGGTTCGTATATATTTACTCCCTTTTTTATGACCGATTGCCGGGTGGATCATAGTGATATGCATCAGTTAGCTGCTATAAGTGTCAAAAGCATCTAAATGGTTGCCATAAAATCTATATCCCAGATTGGAAGTAATGGCAAGCGGTTGAAAATTTTTAGCTTTGCTTAAACGCTTAAAGATGGAGGCGTAGGAGTAGACCTCTTTCCATACTCGCTTATGACCCAGTGACAGATCAAGAGGAGTCATGTTCTTAGGCTCAAATACCACATGCTGAACATCATAGAGTTCCCAATTTTTCGTCAATATTCTATCTTCGGCATCCAGTCGTTTGTAGAGTGGGGTCCCTGGAAAAGGAGTCAAGACGGCAAATCTTGGTAGATCGATACCCGTATCCAGTACAAAATCTATAGTTTCATCAAAAGTATCTTTTGTGTCATGATCAAGTCCAAATACGAAACAACCCTGTATCGAGATTTTCAATCGGTGCAGCTTCTCGATGAGCCGGCGATAATCAACAGAAGCGTTGAACTGCTTATTGATATCTTTGAGGCTATCCTGAGAGATTGACTCCAGCCCCAGAAGCAAACCTTTGCATCCGCTTCTCGCCATCAACTCAAGCATGTCATCATCATTGGCGATCAACACTGTGCAGAGCCCAAACCATTGTATATTCAGCGGGATCAAGGCACGAAAAAGCTCTTTGGCATATCTTATGTTTGAAACAAGGTTCAGATCAACAAAGATAATCCTTTTTTCATTGACCTGTCTGATCTCTTCTATCACAAAGTCGATAGGTTTTTGGTACTGCTTCCCTCCCCAGGCAGAAGGAACAACACAAAATTCGCACTTATGTCCGCAGGAACGGGTTGCCTCAAATACAGCATGAGTCAGAAAGTGATTTTTATTGAGAAGTTCTCTCTTTGGAAAAACAGGATTATTTAAATTGAAATCAATTGGCTGTGTATATATCTCATCATGTTTTCCTTCGATAAAATCATATAAAAACTTTGGCCAGGTCTCTTCAGCGTATCCCGTAAAAATAACATCTGCAAAAGATTTTGCCTCCTGTGGCATAAGCGTGACATGAGGACCGCCCAATACGACAAACTGCCCGCGAGAACGAAACTGGGCAGCCAACTCATAGCTTCGTTTGGCAGTGCCTGTAATGACTGTCATTCCTATGATATCAGCCTCCAGGTTATCAGGGACAATGGCGACACTCTCATCTATCAACTCGATCTCTGCATTCAGATCATCGGGTATGAGTGCTGCCAATGTAGTCAGGGTCAGGGGTTGATAGCGAAGAGATTTTTTAAATACTCCTCCCTTGTAGCGATAGAGAGGACCTTTCGGAGAAATCAAAACAATTTTCATCTTAACCACCTGTCATTTTGGCATAACAAAGGAATTTTTATATCTCCGATCCGCCTGCCATCGGATAACATTTTATCCATATAAACCTTTATAGGGTTTTGCATCTCTATTATCTCCAGATCTCCAAGCTGTCCAAGCTCTCTGGCGTAACTATACTGTGGATTTTTCAAAAGTCTATTCTCTATCGTCTCCTTCGAAATATCGCTATTTTTTTCAATAACCAAACAATAATGCAAAGCATCTGCATGGGGAACCAGCATCACAAATCCAGAGGAGTCATCCAGTATGTTAGCGACAAAGCCTTCTGTTAATTTTTCACCGACCAGGTCACTTACGATACCTTTTCTGTGAGAAAATCGAAGAATTGGTTTTTCATCTCTGTACCCTTCGCATAAAACTATATCACCGGTACAGTATCGATAAAGACCTCCGTTTGTCGTCATTGCGACCTCATACTCTTCTCCATCTTTGAGTTGATGGGAAAACAGCACCTCTTCATCTCTATTTACAAATTCATAAAAGCCGCTATCGGCGCTCAATATAGGCAAATCCTGTTCATCAGGAATACTGACAATACCTTCCGTGCCAAGAAGGCCTTTTGATTGAAAGTGGACAGCAGGAAAGAGTCTTTGCAGTTTTTTTGCATAAGGGGCAGAAGAGCCATCCTGCCAAAGACTGATTAGTTTTAAGTTTTGCCACAATGCTTTGGTATCTTTCTTCTCAAGATAGTTTAAAAAATTCTTAAGTGCATTAGGATTTGACAAAACCTTATGTCCTGATATTTCACCGCCACTTTGAAAAAGATCAATAAGTTCTGCTCTATACTCCGACATGGACTCTAGCAGCACCAATAAAAAAGTAGGGCTCCAGATGGAGATAAATTCCAAGTTTTTGGCAGAAACAAGCCAATAAAGCGTTGCCAGTTTCCAATTTTTTATATCTTTGAGATCTGCAACCCAATACGGAACGATAGAGACGCTTTTTTGTTCCATCCCCAAATAGTCACTATCAGATACACCGATGACGACTCCGGATTTTGTCTTTTTGATCGTACGAGATACAGGACTGATCGACCAATAGCTGTTTTTACTATCAATATGATATAGTCTAAGAGTTTGTTCGAGATACGGAAGTATGGCTCTTTGAAAATCTCTAAAGCTTTTATGAGTATAAGGAATAAGTTTTGAGCCTCCGGTACTTCCGCTTGTCATCTCAAAAGCAACTGCAGAGCCGGCAAAAAGTATATCTTCTTTTCCCTCTGATATTAAGTCTACATATTGTTTCATATCCTCATATCTAGTGAGAGGAGCAGTTTTTTGATACATTTGCATAGAAGAGATAGTGGCAAAATGATATTTTTTTCCATACAAAGTATTTTTGTTATCTTCCAGGCACTCCTTTAGCCATCGCCACTGCCTGGTCGAAAGTGAACTATATGCCATGTATCAATCTTTTAGTGAGGGGCTTGAAGTTTTCCTCTTTGATTTCGCATAGACATGCCAGCTCATCACCCTCTCTATAACCAGGGTTTTTCTCTAGAAAAAACTTTACTGCTTTATGCTCTTTCTCTCTTGAAGTAGGAGTTGCATAGTCAGATTTTAAATGACCCTGTGAATTACAATAATGAATAATTCCAGTTTTTTCATTGTATAAATCTTGAAATTTTTCTCTTGCTAAACAACTCAAGAGCCCTTTTAGATCACTTCTATCTATTTCCCAATGCGGATAAAATGAGTTAGCAAAAGCAGGGAGATATCTATAGGTGCGATGCCCCTTTACAATTAAAAACCAATAAAAAGGTGTACCCCTAAACTCTTTATATAATTGCCCCACTCTCTTGATCCAGGCAAATCCAAGTTTCTGCTGCCCCCAATGATCATGATGCACAACAGTATCGCCGGAGTAGATGATTTTGATCGGCTTATCCTCAAATACGGCATTGTAAATTTGGTAGGTAGTGAAACCTACTATGCTATTGTCAGAAAACAGTAAAAGTATTTCACTCTTGCTCTCAAGATCAGCCAGTACTTTTTCCCTGCTGCTTCCATCGTAATAGTTCAAATAGAGGACTGAGATACTCTCCAGTTCATCTAATTTTAACTTGGCAAGCGTGCGAAAAACAACTTGATACTCCCTTTTGTTCACAAACTACTTTCTCTTTTTCCAAAATAAAAATCCAAGTAACAACCCGAGCAGCAACCCTGCTATCGCACCAATGGCTCCAAACATTTTGATCGAATTCTCTGCCGCAGCCAAAAGAGGATTATCCATAAAATTCGTACCTATATGCAGAGTCAATATCCGCCATTTTCCATCATCTTCTTTGATAACTGTTGCGGTCCAACGGGTAAGCATATCAAATTTACGCGTATCTGAAAGTATATACTTCTCTTCCCCGTGTCCATATACTATTCCGATAGTGTCGCTATAAAATTTCGTCTTTGCATCGGCTGTCAATTTTATCTCTAATTTTTCGATCTTGCCATTTTTTCCAAACCATTTTTCAAACCACGGTACAATTTCAGAATGTTTCCCCAGAAACTCTTGATTGATAGGTGTCACCTTCATCTCTTTTGAGAAATATTGAGCCAGATCGTCATACTGCTCACTGTTTATGGTATTTTCGATACTGCTTATTAGCTGACGAAGCTCATTGTGATCCGCTTCACTCTCCGCATGCAAGAGTTGCATCGACAGAAAAAGAAATACTGCCAGTATATGTTTAATCATGTTTTTCCTCCTTAAGAGAACCTCCAATGCCATTAAGCTAAGACATTAATGCAACAAGGAAATGCGACTTCAGTCGCATCCAGCGACTGAAGTCGCTGCTCCAAGAGCACTTAACTTAATGGTGTTGAAAGTCACCTCTAATATAATGATTTAGCAATAATACAATAAATATACCCAAAAAGATGTCAGCCAAGTGGTGCTGATGCACCAACAGGGTTGATATACAGATAAGAAAAAACCATACTGAGACAAAAATTTTGATCCATACTTTGGAAACAGCCTGATAAACTGACAGAAGGATAAAGCCGCTATAGACTATATGCAAAGAGGGTACCATATTGTGCGGCAAATCCAACATAAATATATTTTCAAAAAATACTTGA
>JAYEOH010000148.1:0-2598 GCA_034722775.1 Campylobacterota bacterium
ATTACGAAATAATTTCTCTACTTCGGTTCCGGATTTATGGGACTGAAGTCCCATCCCCTTACTAAATATTATCCTTTATCTGCTATAATCCATTCAAAATTTATCAATAGGACTTAAAATGGCAGTAGTCGGTATGAGTGATATCAAAAAGGGTGTAAGGCTTGAGCTTGATGGAAATCCTTTCAGAGTAACAGAGTTTCAGCATGTCAAGCCAGGCAAGGGCGCCGCTTTTGTGCGCATTAAGATCAAAAACCTCTCCACAGGTAAAGTGATTGAGAAAACAGTGCACGCCGGAGATAAGTTCGAAGTGCCTGAGTTGGAGCAAAAAACTATGCAGTATCTCTATGATGATGGCGAAATGCTGCAGTTTATGGATACGACGACCTATGATCAGATAGGATTGACTCATGATCAGGTAGGCAAAGAGACTTTTGATTTTATGATCGATGGTATGGAGGCAGATATTCTTTTTCACAATGGTAAAGCTATTTCAGTTGAAATTCCTCAAACAGTAGTACTGAAAGTCGTGGAGACTCCACCGAATTTCAAGGGTGATTCACAAGGGGGAAAGAAACCGGCAACACTTGACAGCGGAGCTGTGGTTCAGGTGCCGTTTCATATCATGGAGGGTGAAATGATCAAAGTGGATACTGTGGAGGGTAAATATTTAGAGAAGGCAAAATAAGCCTTCCTGCCAGGATCCCGAAATGCAATATCAGGGTCTTGCTTTGTTGATGGTCACCTTGGCATACATACCGGGAAAGACATTTTGACTTCCTCTGTCAAAGCTGATGCGAATCTTGATCTTGTGGGTCATCGGATTGGCATCGGGGATGATCGCTTTGATCTTTCCGTCTGTGTTGTACTCGAGTGAGGGGATGGTCACCTTGACAATATCTCCTACATGAACATGTTTCATCATCCCTTCAGAGATAGAGACATCAATCTCGAGATCTTCCATATCTACCATCATGATGGTGAGCATACCAGGCATGACCATATCACCGACTTTGATATTCTTTTGAACGATGACACCATCGGAAGGTGCTTTCATCTTGAGATAATTAAAGACGGTAGCCATCTGCTTGGCTTTAATGGACATCTGCTCAACCATCACTTGAGAAGCCTCAAGCATAGATTCTGCATTTTCCGCCATAGTCTCAAGGTCATCGAGATCAGTCATTGGCATCATGTTTGCATTTTTGTTCTCGAGCTTATCTTTTCGCTTTTGAAGAATTTCGAGACGCTCTCTCCAGAATTCAACAACTATTTTTGACTGCTCCAGTCCCAAGTCAGCCTGGGACTTCATGATGTCAAACTCTGCCGACTCCATCTCGTAGAGATCATCCTCACGCTTGACATAATCTCCCAACTCAACAAACACTTTTTTGATATAGCCCATATAGCGGCTTCCTATCATCTTTTGACCATTGGAGATCACGGTTCCTGTCAAGCTGATCTGACCTGCTGAAGCATATTCTATAGAGAATAGAAAAAAGGCGGCAAATAATACTTTCCTCAACTATATATCCTTACTGGTGATATTTTGTGCAAGGGATATCATACTACCATTTTCTTAATTGGGTATGACACTTCATGCATTGCTGGGTAATTTTTGAATATGCCTGTAGTGCCTGTACTGCATCACCGTCTTTGAAGCGCTCGATGATGTCTTTGGTCTTGCGCTTGATTCTTTTTTGGATTCGATTGGTCATTTGCACTTTATTATTGGTATATCGTGTCATGACATCCTTCTCTTCTACCTCTTCAAGGGGCGGTTCTATTCTCTCAACTGTGTCAGCAAGAAGAGCTGTACCTTCTACTACCATATCAATATTGTTATAGAAAAATCCATTCTGAATGGATTGCATCGCGCTTGCCATCGTCTGCATATCCAAGATTCTGTCTTTCTGTGTATATGGACCTGCGCTCAAAAGTGCTCCGGTCAAAACGAAACCTACTAGTAATTTTTTCATTATAACTCCTGCTTAGTATTTTTTGTGTAACAAATTGTACCAGATAAAGATTAATATATCAAAATATTTGAATATATTAATTGATATATATAATATTTTTTTATTCATTAAGTTCTAATTTAGAAAAAAATTGGTATAGTTTTTCTTGCAGAAAGTGCAGAAATTAAAAGTTATACCCAATCAGGAGGATTGAAATGAAGAGAATAGTATTGGCAAGTGCGATTGCTATAGCAAGTATTACAACAGTTCAGGCGGATTTTAGTTTTGGTGACATGTTCAAAGATATGAAGGATGCGGCAACTTCAATGAGTCATGATGCGCGAGACAGTGTAACCGCAATGAAAGATGGTGCAGTAGAAACCAGTAAAAGTGCTGAGCGTACTGTGACCAATGTAAGTAAGGATGCAAAAGATTCTGCAGTGAAAGTATCTGATGACTTGAAAACAAGTGAGATAGCTACGGTTAACAGCTCAGAGCGTGCAGTGACCAATATCAGTAAAGATGCCAGAGACAGTACGATCGAGATCGCTGAAGATACTAAAGACTCTATTACGAATACAACTAGAGATATGAAAGACAGCTCTACGATGGCAACAAAAGATTTCAAAGATAGTGCCATAGC
>JAYEOH010000148.1:2698-10338 GCA_034722775.1 Campylobacterota bacterium
GATCTTGATGATGCAACAAAAACGATCTCTAATGATACAAGAGATTCAGTAAAAACTATCTCCAACGATCTTGATGATGCGACTAAGACTATCTCCAATGATACAAGTGATTCAGTCAAAACGATCTCCAATGACTCTTCCGATGCAGTGAAAACTATCTCTAACGACTCTTCTGATGCTGTTAAAACAGTTTCCAATGACCTTGATGAGTCTACCAGAACGATCTCTGACAATGTCAATGACTCTGCAAAAACAGTCTCTAACGACACAAGAGATTCAGTCAAAACAGTCTCTAATGATCTTGATGATGCAACGAAAACCATCTCTAATGATTCATCAGATGCAGCCAAAACTGTTTCCAATGATGCAGCAGATGCAACTAAGACCATCTCTAACGATCTTGATGAAACAACAAAAGATACCAAAAAATAAGCACTATTAGCTTCTTTCTTTCGGTCAATATGAAACGGCATTATTGCTGTTTCATATTTTTCTATCTTTATGCTATTTACTCTTTTGATATCATAAAAATAGAAAAAGAGCGTCTTTTAGGGGCTTCTATTCTTACTACTGCTACTTAATCCAACCTCTCAAATTAAGGAGAATATATGAAATACAAAAACAGTCCGATTTTCTCAATTCTAGGGATGACAACCGCTTTTTTACTAAGCGTCAGTACGCCTCTTTTGGCGACTGCAGATCAAGAGTTGGCAGTCATAATTACAGTAAAGGGTGATGTTGAAAAAAAGTATGATGCTTTTCTTGAGGAGAAGATCAAAAGCATTGACTTTGTTTTGACAGATCCGCATAAGCGTGTCAATGATGGATACAAAAAGAAATATGGCAGTACCAAGCTCGATATCTTGAGTTTTATGTCGATAACAAACAAGAATGCTGTGAGTCCGCTGCTCGAGATTGATCCGAGACTTGCAGGATTCAACCCTTTCAATTTGCTGATCTATAGATCCATTGGGGAGGAGAGTAGCCATATCGGGCATCTTATGCCAACAGCGATCCTGGATATGATCGGTATCACAGATGAAAAGGTTCGAGCAGAGTACCCCAGGATCATCGAACCGCTTGACAAGATGATGAAGGAAGAGTTCGGGTCAGATGTCTCCATGATCAAAATTAAAAAGATGGCAAAGAAGAAGATGATGAACTTTGAAATTCCTTTTGACAGACCGGAAGATATTGATGATTTTATCGATGACTTCCAGGAGAGATTTGAAGAAGTATTTGAAGATAAAGAGTATATCATCGCCGGTTACTTAAACTACAAGGAGAGTTTCGACGGTGTGGATCGTTTACCTTCATATGATGCATTTTGGGTCTACTCTCTCTGTCACTTCAAATTCTCTTATACTGTTTTTGACAATGAAGGCGGAAGGCCGGATGCCGGACTCTTTGCTCCGTGCTCAATGTATATGTATATCAAAAAAGATAGCAGTACACTCGTCGTCGGTATGCCGAGACTTGCCAACTGGGCAGCAACCCTTGGCATAGAAGATGAAAAGAGACTGGCATTGGTAGAGCAGCTTGATAAAGAGATCCCTGAAATTATGGTTGGTCTGGGCGCCAGAGAAGTTGAAAATGTCAATCCGATGAAAGAGACTCCTGCTCCACTGAAGAAAAATGCAGAAGTTGCCAAAGATACAAAAGCGGAACCTACAGTTGAGAAAACAGCTGAAAGCAAAGAGAAGGCACAGGCTTCGGCACCACAGAAGAGTGACGATCAAAAAGTTGAAGACAATAACAGTGTTATTATTAACATACCTGTACCACCTAAGCCTGTAGAAGCTCTCAAAGTTGTAACGGTAGGAGGAAATGCACCTGTCCAGCAAAATGAAAGTCTATACAAACCAAGATCAATCGCGCTCAAAGTCAGCAAGCCGCCTCAGGCGATTGCAGCTGTACCTGCAGAGAAAAAAGGCGATACAAAAGTGGGTGAAGTTACCAATAGTCAAGTCAGTGCCTATCTGAGAGGTGATCTGCAAAGTGTGGATGCAGTAAAGAAGGCACTTGCGGATGCCGGCTTCAGTATTCTCTCTGCCTCCGCTGTAGACAAAAAAGGTCAGTTGACCTCTATCGTCTTTACCAATGATGCACTGACAAAGATGGCAGACAAGCCCAACAGAGGATTTGCAGCTTCGCTTAGAGTTTTGGTTGATGAAAAAAATAAGCAAATAACCATTACCAATCCGCTCTATATAGCAAGAGGATTTCTCCAGGATGATTTTGATCAAAAAGCAGTAATGCCGATACTTGAAAATGTTAGAAAAGCATTTCCGGGTTTGAAAAACTCAGAGGATATATTGAAGTTTACACTGCTCCCAAAGTATCACTTTATGGTTGCAATGCCTTATTACGAAGATATGATTGTATTGGCAAAAGGAGATGACCTTTTGGCAAAAGCAAAAGCGAGAAATGGCGGCAAAGATTTAGTCTTTGTACAGCCGTTGTCAAAAGACCGTACTCTTATTGGGATGAAACTGGGCAAAAGAACAGGTAAGTTTGTGAATAAGGTAGGGGTGAAAAATGCAGCTCTGCTTCCTTATCCCATCTTGATCGAAAATGGAGAGGCCAAGATAATGGATCCGAAATATTATATTTCAGTCATGTATCCTATGCTGAAAATGTCTGAGTTTATGAAAATTTCTACCGTCCCCGGTGCGATACAGCTTGATTGTGAAAATCTATTTAGATAGTATATGCTATCTGAAACAAACAAAGGAGAAATGATGAAAAAAAGTTTACTGGCTTTAGTCTTGGCAAGTGGTGTGCTCTTTGCGCAGGAAAATGCAGAGATTGATCAGAAGAAAAATATGCAGGAGTTGGAAGTTGCCATGGCGGTGATCCAGAGAGGTTTTCTCTATAATGATGATACTTTGGTGGTAGGAGGGATAAAGAATCTCCAGGAGAGAATTATGCACATCGAGCCGCCAAGCAAGGCTGATGAAGAGATACTGGGCAAAGGAAATACTTATAGCTACAAATACGCCAAAAAGCAGGCGAGAAAAATATCCGTACTCTCTGAAGAGATATTGACGCACTATAAGATGGGTGAGAAGTACACTGCAATGAGCCGATACAAAGATACGCTCAAGCAGTGCCTGGCTTGTCATAAAAAAATACGAAAGTGGTAATAATCAATTTGTGAGGAGCAAAGTATGTATGGTAAATTTGTTACAGGGCTTTTAGCCGGAATAGTTGTCAGCAGCTTTTTGTCTGCTGAAGTTGCAAAAGTCAATGTTCCTGCAGTCGATAAGAGTGCGGGTAAGCATACGATGATTATGTATCAGACAGATGCTGATATTGACGCCAAGTTTGAAAACCTGGTTGAGAAGAAGATCAAAGAGATAGGGTTCGTTGTTGCAGACCCTCACAAAAAAATACATGAAGCTTATGAGAAAAAATATGGCTCTACGGATCTTGATCTTCTCAGCTTTATGACCATTGTTAAACCTGCTGCCGTGAAACCACTTCTAAATATCGATCCGAGACTTGCCGGTTTTAACCCCTTTGATTTATTGATCTATAGGCCAAAAGGAAGCAAAACAACTACGGTTGCACACTTGATGCCTGAGACTATCCTCGATATGCTCAGTATCAAAGACGATTCAATCCGTGAGCCCTATATCAAATCATTCAAAACACTTGATGCGATGGTCTCCAGAGAGATCGGAGGTGAGACTAAGTATTTTGATTATGATAAAATGGCTGATGATCGAATGATGAATTTTGAACTCACTTTCGACAGGCCGGAAGATTTGGATGATTTCATTGATGAATTTCAAGAGAAGTTTGAAGAGGCATTTGAAGAGAAAGAGTATATCATTGCCGGATTCTATAATTTTAAAGAGAGTTTCGGAGAAGAGGACCCTCTGACGAGATTTGATGCTTTTTGGACTTACTCACTCTGCCATTTTACCTTCTCGTACAATCTCTTTGATAATGAAGGGGCGAGAACAGAAGCAGGGGTTTTTGCACCCTGCACGATGTATATGTATATCGAAACAGGTTCCAACAAGCTTGTTATAGGTATGCCGAGATTGGCAAATTGGGCTGCGATGGTAGGGATTACAGATAAAAAGCGTACAGATTTTATCTCAATGCTTGACAAAGAGATACCGGAGATTATGGTGTCGCTGGGTGCAAAAGAGGTAGAGAGCACTCCATTCCCGTCAGTTGCTGAACCTGCTGCAGTAGCTAAAACAGCAAAAAAGGAAATCAAATCTGATAAAACAGAGGCAGTCAAAGAGCTTCCTCCGAGGAAAGTGTCCAAGCCATCAAAAGCGGGATATGTCAAAGATGATGCCATCAGCACTTATCTCGTGGGACCCTTCGCATCCGTTGCGCAAGTGACCTCTGACCTTAAGTCCAATAATTTTGAAGTTCTTGCGACCAAACAACTAGACAAAAAAGGTGAACTTACTACTGTCGTCTTTACTTGCAAGGGTCTTCGAAAGATGGCAGATAAGAAAGAGAGAGGATTTATGGGGGTCATGCGACTTCTGGTTGACAACACAAACAAGCAGATCAGTATCACCAATCCGCTCTATTTTGCCAGGGCATATATGCAGGATGAGGTGGATCAGAAGTTTGCTATGAAGATTCTTGACAAGGTGAACGCCAGCTTTGAAGGACTGAAAGATTCTACGGATAAAATAGAGGCTGATGACTTGACGCATTACCACTTTATGATGGGAATGCCTTACTACGAAGAGATGGATGTGATCGCCAAGGGAGATAACGATGCACTTTTGGCGAAAGTCAAAGCAAGCGGAAAGATGATTTTTAGCCTGAAGCTTGACGGAGGCGCTGTGTTGGTCGGGGTTGATCTGAACAAGAGGACAGCAAAATTCCCGGCGAAGATAGGGGTGGCCAATGCGGCTGTCCTTCCGTATACCGTATTGATTGAAGATGGAGAAGCAAAAACACTTGCGCCCAAATTCAATATCGCACTCTACTATCCACTCTTGACAATGTCACAGTTTATGACGATCGCCACCATCCCCGGTGCCATCGTCAAAGATTTGGAAAAAGCATTCGAGTAGAGCTTTCTCTTGAAGGGAGCAGGGACTTTAGTCCCGTTTTAATGGGACTAAAGTCCCTGCTCCAGATTATATTTTTCGCCGTCCCACTTCAGGGGGAAGGCTTCGAGCCGATCTCCATGGAGTTCATAAACCCATCCTCCTTCATGTCCTTCCATCGTAGCACTTCCCGCGCAAAAAATCTCACTGTTGACCCCTTTTGCATGGACTCTGTATGTGCGATGAATGTGCCCGCAGAGTATCACGCCGGAAGAGATTGGCTTGCAGCTATCTAGAAATGCTTCAACATTATTAAGCCCATGCAGTTTTTTGTCATCTTGACCATTGGCAAGACGCGGTGCGTAGTGGGTGATGACAAAGATAAAACGGTCTTTGAGCCGTTCATCTTTGAGTACTTCATCGAAGGCTTCAAGCTGTTCGGGAGGAATACTGCCGTCAGATTTCCAGGGCAGCAGATTTGGGCGTGCACTGTTGAGTGCGATCACGGCACTCTTGTCGCCTACGAGCCTGATCAGCGGCCAATGTCCACCACGGCAATACTCCGGCAAGTCATTTTGCAATACAGAGCAGAATTGCTCTGAGAAGCGGTAGTGACTGTTGCCCTCATGGACATAGATATCATGGTTTCCGGGTACAGTGATGTAGTTTTGGGGAGGATGCATCATCGGTTCGACAAGCTCTTTGGCGATCTTGAGCTCCTGTTCGAGTCCCAGAGCGGTATAGTCACCCGTATTGATGACCAGGTCTATATCGTTCTCCTCTTTGAACTGCACCAGTGCTTCCATTTTCATTTCAGCATTGTCAAAATATTTGGATCGTCCGCGCAAAAGATTGATTGCGCCGACAGCCCGCTTGCTAAACCATTTTTTCCACTGCATATGACGGATCTGTATATCGATATGAATATCACTGAAATGAAGAATTCGTAATGGTTTTTCCATATTTATAGCGCCCCTATCCAAATTTTTCTGTATACTTATATCATATTTTCCCAAAGGAGTTACCCATGGCAAGTGTTTTGCTTCCGTTAGCGGATGGATTTGAAGAGATAGAGGCGGTCTCACTGATAGATATTATGCGCAGAGGGGGCATCGAAGTGCGAACGGCGTATCTCGATGGTGAGTTTGATACCAATCTTGTGACAGGAGCAAACGGTATCACGGTACAGGCAGATACTTCGATCAAAAATGTTATCTCCGAGGATTTTGATATGATCGTACTGCCCGGAGGATGGGACGGCACAAATCGTTTAGCAGAAAATCCAAGAGTACAGACACTTCTCAAGGAGTTCAAAGATGCCGGAAAATATGTCGGTGCTATGTGCGCTGCCCCTTATGCTCTGCATACCGCAGGAGTACTCAATCATCGCTACACTTGCTATCCTTCAGCAGAAGAGAAGATCCGCAAAGAGGGATATACTGATCAGGAAAAAGTAGTCATTGATGGAAAAGTTATGACTTCCAGGGGACCTGGAACTGCAATTTGTTTTGCACTGGAGATCATAAGGCAACTTGTGGGAGAAGAGAGTTGTGAAGCTGTAAAGAGTGGGACACTATCTGATTTTTGCTAAAGCCGAGGGATAAAATATTTGAAATCCAAGAGTCTGAAGAGTATACTGCTTGCAGCAGCACTATGGAATGTAACGATAGTTCATTCCCATATCGATGAAAAAGTACTCTATGCTTTTGAAAAAGCATGTATGTCATGCCATGATACTTATGAGAAAAACAAAAAAGCACCGCCTCTCATAGCAGTAAATCAAGTCTACCTGCGACTTTCTGATGGCAATATGAGTGTGTCTATGAAGCGTATGGAGCGTTTTTTGGCAGCTCCGAGCAAAGAGAATGCATTGATGAAGCCTGCCGTTAAACTGTTTGGCGTGATGCCGAAGATTGAACTCACCAAGGAAGAGATGCGCGACTATGCCCAAGTGCTTGTGGAGACAGAGTTTGAGATGCCTGAATGGTTTGAAGAGCACTATAAAACCCATGAGTTGAAGCCGCCGGAAACTTCGGATTGAGATTAGAGTTTTGCTTATTATGCTATAATAATTTGTAAGATTAATATGTAAAAGGATAAAGTATGATAGAAGCAACATTATCAAATCTTAGAAACTCTTCAGATTTTTTTAAAACGACACAAATCATACATATTGTCAATGGTAGAAAAAAAGAGGATATCGGGTATTTTATACCCAATATTCTAAAAGATAAATTTGAGAGTTTTTTAGACGATCTGGAAAAAGAAGAAAAAAGAAAACTGCTCAAAAGAGTAGCAAAAGCAAGCAGTAAAGATAGTATTGGAGATGGAGCTGTAGATGATGGCATTGGATAGAGGAGATATTTGCCTTGTCAACTTCAACCCTGCAAAAGGCGGAGAGATGGGCAAGCTGCGACCTGCCATCATCCTGAGCGACAAAGATGACAATGAAATATTGGAGACTGTTATAGTCATACCTCTTTCTACCGTCATAGAGCAAGATGCATTGCCCTATAGATATTTAGTGACTGCAAGAGATAAATTAGAAAAAGATTGTGATGCGTGCATCTACGAGATAAGAGCATTGTCCAAAATGAGAGTAAAAGA
>JAYEOH010000149.1:0-2024 GCA_034722775.1 Campylobacterota bacterium
ATGGATCAAACTTATGAGTGGGAAAATTTTCTTTTTAAAGTCGATCAAAAGAGTACTCAAGTAAAGTACCGCAACAAACCAATCATTTCAAAGTAGCAGTCTGATAATGAATGAGATATACAACTAGGCATTTTGAAGGCAAAAATATTTGTAAAACGCCCTTGTGTCTCCTCATAAAAGTTGCTATACTGAAAAAAATAAAATATTTGTGCTGTACATAACAATGAGGAATTATTTTAAAATGAGAAAATACTTAATTTTATTAGCAGGAAGCCTTTTGGTCATAGGATTGCAAGGCTGCAGGGAGCCTTCGCTTGAGAAGATCAAAAAGAAGATCGTTAAGGTTGAAACACCAAACGGGAAATACACAACAGTCAATAAAAGTTCCGGTGCCTACGGAAAATACCAAATTATGCCAAAAACTGCAAAGCATTACACAAAAAAACTCAAAATGCCTCACTCAAAATGGAAAAAACCTGAAAATCAAGATAAGATCTTTATAGCTCTATTGGAAGACAATATAAAAAACTTAAAAAAGCAAGGATTTGAGATTGATGCTTTTACTGTATATGGCTGCCACCAGCAAGGTGCAAGGGGTTTTGCATGTATAATGAACAATGAAAACCTTACAAATAAATCCTATATGAGATTAAGAAGAAATCTACCAGGTAAATATAGAAATATGAGTCAAAATGAATTGAGACAAACATGGATAAATTATTGGAAGAACAAAATGAGGGAAGCGTAGGCATCACCAAGATACTTCTTAGATGGTATCACAGATTGTGATATCATCACTAGTTCCTAAGGTTTCAATACAAAAATCCAAATAGCCAAAGAGGAATCTTGTTGTCAAATCCTATCTCTATGTCATCAGAAACAATATATCCATTTGGGTTACTCTCTAGCTGTTCACCCTTCTTGGATGCACCACCTATTTCAAAAACTATTTGATCATCAACAATAAAATCACCCCTGTCATGATAATGTACCTGATGTCCCAAGCCCACTTGAGAGACAAAAAAGCTCTCCCTTATTGAACCGATATCGGGAGATGCACACAGTACAGTGAAAAGATTTGGGTTATCTAGCAGAAGTTTATCCGGTTTATTGACTGCCCTCATTCCCCTGCCGCCCCTAACGACATGAATAAGACTTCCTGCATCCATCCTTTCCAGATATTTAGAGAGCGTTAGCCACGATGCCCCTACTGCAGAGCTGAGTTTGGAGATATTCAACTCGTAAGGTTTTGTCACGCAGAGCATATAGATAATCTTTTTGAGTTTATCGAGTTTTGATGGATTTATATTGTAGATCCCGCACAGGTCAGAATCTATTGTCAGGTTGATAACCTCCAAGAGTTTTTGAGGATAGTCCGCCAATGATTCTTTGTAGAAAGGATAGCACCCATACTCCAGGTAGTTTGCAAACTGCTCTAGCGGTCTGATTTTTGAGATGATATCCGAAGCGATATCGAAATGATTTTCAATAATTTCATCCAGAGTGTATCTTTTAAATTTTTGATTGGTCTGCAACTCTATAAACTCTCGCAGAGATAGTACTCCCAGGTCATGTACGACTGCCCTTCGACTCAGATCACCACCGGAGTGCTCTATCTCAAGAGCCGATGAGCCTGAAAAAATAACCCGTAAATCAAAAATATCGTTGATCGACTTCAAATCTTGTGAAAAATTTTTGCTTTTGTGAATCTCATCTATGATCAGAAGCTCTCCGCCCCTTGCATAAAAATTTTCAGCAATTTCATAAAGGCTGACCCCTGCCATAGCAGGATGATCACAGTTGATAAAAAGTATTTTAGAGGGCATGATATTTGATATTTTGGCATATTGTTGAAGCAGCGTACTCTTGCCTGAACCTCTGGGACCCTTGATCCCTATGAGTCTGCTGCCAAAATCAATCTTCTCAAAAAGCCATCTTCTATAGACCGGTGTCTCTTTGGCTAAAATCTGCGATGAGATCTTTTGTAAAATAGGCAGCTTCATAGTTCGACTCTCTTATTGTAA
>JAYEOH010000150.1:0-10321 GCA_034722775.1 Campylobacterota bacterium
CTAATTCGGATTAACCCAAAAATAACTTCCCGCAAACAAAATCATTGTTATCAAAAAGTATTTGACTGCTACAGCAGCAAAGCTGACAACTTGACAACCTGTACATGAGACCATTCTGTCCGCTTCATATTTTGCATAGATAAGGTATCCGACTATCAATATCAGAGAAGCGATCGTGGCAAAGATACCATAGTGATAAAAAGAGGCAAGTGTCTCTTTCTCTGCGCCGAAAAATGGACTGAATAAAAAAAGTCCTTCAAAAAAAAGTAATTTATTGATAACACTTTTGAAGTATTCTCTTTTTGATATCGTTGAGGTGGCGTTAAACTCTCCTGCCTGTCCCTGAATAGAGAGCTTCTTTTCTACTCTTTTGCGGTTTTTTCTATCCAGCTTGTTGGCAAAAGTGCCACCGAATGTATAGTCAAATTTTCTTTGAAGCAAAAATGCGAATTTACCCTCTGCACTCATGGATTGCTGTTTGCCTGTTCTATCCTGATAGATGAAGGTGATCTTCTCGTGTCGGGGTATATCTTCTTCGATATCAGGCAGATAGAGCGAGGTCTCTTTCGAGGTTGTTTTGCCGCTTGTTCTAAGGATGCGCGGATTGAAAAATTCATGCCAATCTCCCTCTGAATCTTTAACGACAACAGCTGAGAGAGGTATCGCTATTTGTATTGCAGCGAGACCTTGTGCATCGTGAGATTCAATGGTATCTTTCATATCCTGAACAAGTCTGTCTAGTTCATCATCGAACTTGCGCACATCTGCGGAGGCAATATTGATTCGTTCGTCTGGATAGAGAATAAGCTCTTTGACCATGTCTAATTCCTTACTATGATAAATATTGTTGAAAATGATGAAAGGATTTGCAGGACTCACATAGAAGAAAGCCTGCAAGAGGTGAGGTTTAGTGGTGGCTTTTGAGGATCAGGATTGTCATTCTGATATTGATCGCGATAAATCTAAATGCTTGATAGATCACGCAAGTTCTTAGCCATTTTTGAAAACCTAGAGGTACCATAGTACCAAACTGCGGACTGTACGGGTCGATATGTTTTAAATGTTTTGCTGACATTTTCTCTCCTGCTAATTTATTTTATAAAAGTGAGGTTTTAACCCCACTCGACTGTTTCTAAACCATTCCTATTCAGGGATAATCTTCCAGCCCGGCTTGAGCTTGGCTTTCCATAGAAAGACGAAATGCAGAATATGCTTCACCCAGTGGGCCGCAAGTCCAAGTTCTCCGGTTGTACCGTTGAGGTCTCTACCCGTACCCGGATACTTTTCGAAGTCCGGAACGATAGGATAGACAGTCATGGCAGCAGCAGTACCGCTGAAGAGACCTTTACCTGCTGACGCAACACATGCTGCACCCATCTCTGACATACAAGCAGTATGCGTAGGCTCTGTAGCTTTACCTTTCATCATATCTACGACACTTAGTGCAACGGCTTTACCCATCATAGCAGACGGCATACCTGTTCTTGGCGGTGTAGGATTGATCGGAGTACCGTTTGGTGAACTCATTGGCTTGGATATGATATGTGGCGGCGCAAAAGCGATACCGACAGCAAACATATTTTTGTAGGTAGGGTTTTGCAGAGTTCTTGGCCAGTCAGTACCTTTCCAGTTTTCATAAGCACCCGCATCATATTTGGCATCGACCTTCATAAAGCCATTGGGGGCAAAAATAGTATCGGTGATATCAGCACCATCTTTGGCAAAGGCTTTAAGTCCGACACCTGCAAATGGCGGGATCAGCATTGCGAAATCAAACTCTTGCTCATCCATAGTCCCGTCGAGAGATTCAAAAGTTACTTTGCCCTCTTCGACCTTGTTGACATGGGCACCAATGATCCAGTCCATACCTCTCTCTGCATAGAGTGATTCGGCAAAAACTTTACTCGATGTCGCAAAGCCGCCCATTTTGAAGTGGATACCGCCCATACCGAAGTCACCCAGGAATGATTCATTGGTGATGAAGATGATCTCTGCCATATCTCTTACACCGGCTTCTTTGAGTGTATGTTCGACATTGAAGATATATTCAAAAGCAGCACCCTGGCATGTACACATACCATGACCTGTTCCGATAAGGAATGTCTGCTTTTCGCCGCTCTTCATCTTTTCAATACAATTTTGAAGTTCTACATTGGCATGAAGTGCATGGTCGGCAGTACAGACAGATACGGTATGTTTACCAAGTTCTGTTCCCTCGCCCAAGCCCGGTGTAGCACCAAAATTCAGCTTAGGTCCGGTTGCATTGATGAGGTAGTCATAGGTGAGCTCTTCAGTTTGTCCTGCTTTTGCTTCATCGGTATACTCTATAACAATATAAGGGTTATCCGAGTCTGCCTTGCCCTCCGGGTGAATACCGACTGCTTTTGCCTGTCTGTAGTCAATGCCTGCTTTTTCATAGACAGGTGCGAGCGGGAATACAACATCTTCTTTGCTCATTCCTCCTACACCTACCCAAATGTTCGATGGAATCCAGTTCCACATACTGTTTGGTGTGACAACAACCACTTCATGATCTTTGCCGAGCATATCTTTTGCAAATGTAGCCGCCGTATGTCCAGAGACACCACCGCCCATTACTACTAATCGCGCCATAGCAATCCTTTTTAAACTCAAATTTTTATCTGTCTTTTTATTCTAGGGCAATGTTTATTAAATTAAATTGAAATTTAATAAATTTCTAAGAATGATTATGTGCTATTATTTAGGTGATAAAATGTAATTATAGAGAAGGTAAAAATGGCATGCTTCCACCTTCCTTTATAAGCATTTATGATAAAATAAATCAAAATCAGGAGGACTTCGTGCGTTATCTTCTCTATGTGCTAATTCTATATACTGCAGTACTCTCAGCAAGTACACTCCAGCTTTCGATCTCCTCTTCGCCTGCAAGGATCAACCCTCTTTTGGCGACTGATACGGCAAGCTCGGAAGTGGCAGGATATATTTTCAACGGCTTGGTCAAATTTGACAAGAATGGTACGATAGTCGGAGATTTGGCAGAGAACTTCTTTTTTGAAAACAATACGACACTGATATTTGAGCTGCGCAAGGGTGTAAAGTGGCATGACGGAGAGCCTTTTGGTGCAGATGATGTTGTCTATACTTATGATTTGATGAATTCGCCTAAATTGGTAACACCCTATAAAGATAGCTTTAAGTATGTCAAAACAGTAGAAAAACTTGACGATTTTCATCTGAAAGTCACCTATAAGCAGCCTTATTTTAAAGCACTATCTATTTGGATGACAGGAATACTTCCCAGCCATCTCTGGAGCAAAGTTGACGATCCGATGACGACAGCTCTCAATAAACTTCCGGTTGGAACAGGTCCCTACAAGCTAACCAAGCCCTTTAAAGTCAATGAACGGATTGTTCTGGAGGGAAATCCTGATTATTTCATCCATCCTCCGCGTATCGAAAAGATCAACCTGCACTATATAGGCGACCCTTCGACGCAGTTCATCACACTCAAAGCAAAGGAGTTGGATATCGGAGGGCTTGATCCCTTGCAGGTAGAGCGGCAGCTTGATGCAGGATTCAAATCATATTATCAATTGATCGAGCAGCCATCCCACTCCTATACCTATATGGGATTCAATCTCCGAAAGAAACTTTTTCAGGAGAGAAGAGTGAGGGAGGCGATCGCCTATGCCATCGATAGAGAAGAGATCATCGATCTGCTTTTTTTCTCTCACGGAACAGTGTGTCATGGGCCTTTTATGCCGGGCAGTGATGTCTATCCTGCAGATCTGAAGCCTCACCCCTATGATCCTGAAAAATCCAAATCACTGCTGCGTGAACTGGGGTATGGACCGGACAACCCTCTACGGTTCGAAGTGGTGACCAATACAGGAAATGATACACGGATTTATGCCGCCCAGATCATACAGCATCAACTGCGAAAAGCAGGCATAGAAATGACTATACGCACGATGGAGTGGCAGGCATTTCTCAATACCGTGGTGATGCCTCATCAGTTCGAAGCAGTCCTGATGGGGTGGAGTCTCTCCCTGACTCCGGATGCTTATAGTATCTGGCATAGTGACGGGGATAGAAAGGGGGGATTCAACTTTATCGGATATCACAATCCGGAGGTGGATAAGCTGATCGTAGAGTCAGAAAAGATCATCGACCCCAGGCAGTTTGCTCTCAACTACCAAAAATTATTCAAGCAGATCGTAGAGGACTACCCCTATATTTTTCTCTATATTCCAAACTCTATTACCGCAGTGAATAAGCAAATCAAAGGAATCGAGCCATCTATTATCGGTATCGGCCACAATCAGATCGACTGGGAAAAAAAATGAAACAAAATCAAATCATATTGTTTGATCTGGATGGGACACTGATCGACTCGACGGAGGCTATCTTGGAGAGTTTTGATGTGGCTTTTGGGCATTTTGGCGCAGCAGTCCCTCCGGCGGAGAAGATTACAGCTGAGATCGGTCATCCGCTTGATAGGATGTTTCTCTCTCTGGGTATTTCCGAAGCAGAAGTGTGGGAGTATGTGGGCGCATACAAATCCCACTATCGACAGATCAGCAGACAAAAAACCATACTTCTTCCTGAAGCGGAGATGGCAGTGAAGAGAGCTTCTGAAATTGCCAGACTGGGAGTTGTGACGACCAAAACAGGAAAATTTTCAATCGAACTGCTCGAACACATGAATCTGATGCACTACTTTGAAGTTATGGTCGGCAGGGAAGATGTGGAGAATCCCAAGCCTCATCCTGAACCGATATTTACAGCATTGTCAAAGTTTAAAATGGTTAAAAATAAGTGTTGGATGATCGGTGATACCTGTATGGATATGCTTTCTGCGAAGGAGGCAGGTGTCACGGGAATAGCTGTGACATCCGGCTACGGGAGCAGGCAGCAGCTGCTTGCATGCAGCTCACTTGTTACTGAAAATGCACTGGATGCAGTTTCGTCCATCGAGGGGAACTAAAAAGCGTTATTTCAAGCATTCTCTAAGAGTGTTGGGAATACAATTCAGATAACACTATATTTTAGGAGATAAAATGGTAGAAATAAGATGGCATAGCCGTGCCGGTCAAGGTGCGGTATCAGGCGCAAAAGGTCTAGGTGATGTTGTTGCGACGACCGGTAAAGAGGTGCAGGCTTTTGCACTTTATGGTTCTGCAAAGAGAGGAGCAGCGCTTAGAGCATATAATAGAATCTCTGATGAGCAAATCTTTAACCATGCAAAGTTCATGCACCCGGATTTTGTTTTGGTGATTGACCCTGCACTGGCATTTTCGGATAGCATTACTGAAAATGAAGCTGACAATACAAAGTATATCATTACTACACACCTTGGTAAAGAGGAGCTGATAGCAGGTATCCCTGAGCTTCATGGTAAAGATGATAGAGTTTTTGTACTTGATTGTGTTCAGATATCTTTAGATACGATCGGCAGATCAATGCCAAATTCACCGATGCTTGGTGCTTTTGTTAAGATGTCAGGTATGTTTGAGCTTGATTACTTCCTTGAAAATATGAAAAGAGTACTCAATAAGTTCCCTCAGAAGATCATTGATGCAAATATGGAAGCTATTACCAGAGCTTACAATGAAGTAAAGTAAGGAGGAGTTAATATGCAAGATTTAAACTTATTGGCACAGGACAACAGAGGACAGAGTGAGCTTGAGAACGGTACCGGGCTTGTTGGTTGGGATGAGGTAACTCAAGGGTCTATCCTCCCTTCGTTTGTCGGTGATGCGACAGAGATTGTACACCAGAAATCAGAAGAGAGAGTATACTCTAACTATAACACTTATACCGCTACGGTAGCATCATGGCGTGTTGAGAAACCTGTATTTAACATTGACGTCTGTATCGACTGTCAAAACTGTTGGGTATGGTGCCCGGATACATCTATCCTCTCAAGAGATAAGCAGATGCTTGGAATTGACTATGATCACTGTAAAGGATGTGCAGTTTGTGCGGAAGTATGCCCTACAAACCCAAAATCACTTATTATGTTCAATGAGAATACAGCGATGGAAGAAGCACTTGCCTCTTGGCCAGAGAAAAAGAAAAAAGAAGAGAAGTAAGGAACTGTAATGGCAGAAAAATATGATTTACAAGAGAGAGAAGTCTGGGATGGTAACTTTGCCTCTTCTCAGGCATTGAGACAGGCACAGGTTGATGTTGTTGCGGCGTATCCTATTACCCCTTCAACACCTATTGTTGAGAACTACGGCGCATATGTAGCAAACGGTTATATTGACGGTGAGTTTGTTATGGTTGAGTCTGAGCATGCTGCAATGTCAGGATGTATCGGTGCTTCGGCTGCCGGCGGCCGTGTATCTACAGCTACATCGTCACAAGGTTTTGCGTTGATGGCGGAGGTACTTTACCAGGCATCCGGTATGAGGCTCCCTATCGTACTTAATGTAGTAAACAGAGCACTTGCTTCTCCGTTGAATGTTCGCGGTGACCATGCAGATATGTATCTTGGCCGTGACTCCGGATGGATACAATTTGGCGCATTTAATGCCCAGGAAGCTTATGATCTTGCACTCTGTGCATTTAAAGTAGGCGAAAATCATGATGTAAGACTTCCGGTAATGGTACACCAGGATGGTTTCATCACTTCCCATACTGCACAGAATGTATATCCGTTGACGGATGAAGCTGCAGCCAAGTTTGTAGGTGAATTCAAGCCGGTAGATGATATGCTGGACTTCTCCAAGCCGATAACCTATGGTGCCCAGACTGAAGAAGATTGGCACTTTGAACATAAGGCAAAACAGCATAAGGCATTGATGGACTCTCGTCCTGTCATTGATAAAGTGTTTGCTGAGTTTGAAAAGCTTACAGGCAGAGAGTACAAAAGAGTTGAGTCTTACAATATGGAAGATGCTGATGTAGTCATCGTGGGACTTGGAACGACCGTTGAGACTGCCAGAGTTGCTGCGGAAGAACTTCGAAAAGAGACGGGTATCAAAGCAGGTGTTGTTGCTATCAGATGTTTCAGGCCTTTCCCTTTTGATGAAGTAAGAAATGCATTGGAAAACGCAAAATGTGTTGCAGTTACAGACCGTTCAAGTCCTGGTGGTGCAATGGGTGCATTCTACAACGAAGTATCCGCAGCACTTTATACAACAGCAAGCAGACCACTGGTAACAAACTTTATTTATGGTCTTGGCGGTCGTGACTTCTCTATAGATGAAGCAAAAAGAATCTTCACTGAGCAGAAGGCACATGCTGATGCCGGACATATTACAACAGAAATCCAACAGTTCTCTGGACTTAGAGGTCCTAAACTTGGATATTTTGAAACGAAAAGGGGCTAAGAGATGGCAATTACATCAATAAAAAACTTGAAAGAATTTTCAACAAACAATGACAGGTTTGAGGGTGCACATACACTCTGTCCAGGTTGTGCCCACTCTATGATCGTTAGAGAACTTATGAACTGTACAGATGATAATCTCGTAATTTCGGCAAACACTGGTTGTCTTGAAGTGTCAACAGCAGTATATCCATTCACTTCCTGGGATACTTCCTGGATCCATATCGGTTTTGAAAATGCTGCAACAGCTGTTACCGGTGCAGAAGCAATGCATAAAGCCAGAAAGAGAAAAGGGTCACTCAAAGATAACGATGCTCCGGTTAAGTTTGTTGCATTTGGCGGTGACGGCTCTACTTATGATATCGGTTTCCAGTGGCTTTCCGGTGCGATGGAGAGAGGTCATGACTTTACCTATATCTGCCTGGACAATGAAAACTATGCCAATACAGGTGGTCAGAGATCATCTGCAACTCCTATCGGTGCGACAACTTCTACAGCTCAAGCCGGCACCCATAGCTATGGTAAAAAAGAGAAGAAAAAAGATATCGTTTCTATCATGGCGGCACACGGTGCACCTTATGTTGCCCAGTTGGCTCCAAACAAATGGAAGTCCATGGCAAAAGGTTTCCAAAAAGCCCTGGAGATAGAGGGTCCTTGTTTTATCAATACAGTTTCCCCATGTTGTACAGAGTGGAAATTTGATCCAAAAGATACGATCGGTATCACTGACCTGGCAACAGATTCCTTGATGTTTCCAATCTATGAGATTATTGAAGGTCACGAGCTGAATATTCTTTACAGACCAAAAAATATCATTACGGTAGAAGATTATCTTGGTGCACAAGGGCGATACAAGCACCTCTTCAAGCCACAGTATAAACATGTCATTGATGAGATTCAAAAAGGTGTTGATGACTACTGGACTATGCTGCAGCGCAGAGAAGAAGCAAAAGTCTAAGTTTTTATCCACTCTCGTTCCCACGGTTCCGTGGGAACGCATACTCCGACTCTACATATAGAAGACACCTATTTGTACTACTGAGTTCTCGTATGTATTTCCACGCAGGAGTAGGGAACGAGCTTAACATCTATATCATTTCTTAAATCTTTGGGTATTTAGTGGAAGTCAAGGCATCCAACCGCTCTTTCAGTTCTCCTTTTTCAAAAGGATTATCCATTGTGATGGTTCCATCCGGCAGTTGATAGTAGAGTACGCCATTTTTGCTGTAGACATTCGGGATTCCGCTTTCGAGGTTCCTTCTCTGTGCTTCTCTTACGGCATCGTTGCCGATCATTTGAATCATATCTGCTTCACTCATATTTTGATGTTTAGTCATTTTCTATCCTTCTAAACTTATTCATTTTCTCATGATTGTAAATATTGTTTGCGTCTGCAACTTTATCAAAACTTTCGTTCGAATTATAATAAACTGTCCAGTCGTCTACAATATCCTTGTAGATTTCAAAAAACATCTTTTGGCTTCGATAAAATCTTCTTATTATATCACTTTTGGGTACATCATGCCCTCCGGCGACAACTCTCACTGCAACACGCCCAATATTCGTCTCCGGTTTTTCTAAAAAAAGATAAATCATTTCAACTTCAAATCCATTGGATTGTGCTTTCTTGATGTATCTGACGAGATACTTGCCCGATAAGGTTGTCTCGACCACAAATGATTTTTTGCCTTCAAGTCGATTATTCAGTTCTTGAAAAAATATTCGCCCTGCTTTGACTTGATGTTTTGTGATATTGTCAGGGTCAAGCTCTTTGGCTATCTCGTCGGCATTGATAAAGTACAGATTATTGATCTGCGCAAATGATTTGGCAAAGGTTGTTTTGCCGCTGCCGTTGGCTCCTGCTATGATGTAGAGTTTTTTCTTCATTCTTTCCTCTTGAACCAGCTACTGTCTTTCAATGCCTTTTTCTTTTCGGAGTTTAGTTTTCTTTCTACTTTTTTTACATCTTTTTCAGGAGGTAAATTTTCAGGAGTAATCCCACGAGAGATCAATGTATTTCTTACTGTTTTATTATTTGTAATGTGTTCATTTGATATCTCATTTTCAGTTTTCATGCTGTTTTCTTTCGCATTGAAGATGGTAATCTCCGTTGCAAAATCTTTAGCTTTTAGTAAAATGGTCGGCATATGATCCGCTAAAGGTTTATTGCTTTTTATACCCCATTTGTCTTTCATCTGCTGTGTTGTTCTACCAAATAAAGCACCATCACCTTTACTTCTGATGAGTCCAAAGTTTCTATCGTCACCCGTCTGCTCGTAGATAACGGCAGAAAGCTCTTTCTCTGTATTTTTTAACTTATCTCTTGCTTGTACTCTTTCATGCTCTAATATCTTCTGCTCTATCAGCTCAGCTCTTCTTGTTTGCACAGCAAAATAAGTCTGGGCAAATGCTATCTGCTCTTTTGAGCTATCTCCATTTTGAGCTACAAGATAACAAGCATACCTTGTCAGCATAATATCATCTATTGTTTTTGTCGCTCCCTTAGGCATTTGTATCGTTTTCCCGATATCAGCAAAATGATCTAAAATATCTTGCCCTGAAACTTCACAAGCAGTCTTTGCCCTAAGAAGAACATTTTTAAAATTATCCCACTTTGTATACCCAAGCAACTGCTGCAAATCTCTTGCCATCCAAAATTCAATATCCTCTTCTGTTTTATGGGAGAAAGCTTCAAAATTATCTGTGAGAGAGTGAATAATATCTGTTTTCACAAGTTAGCCTTTTTGTCTCTTTTTTTAGAGTATGGCATATCTTTTTCGATAGAGATTAAAATGTGTCGAATTGTGATACTTTTCATCATTGTCTAGCTGCCACTATCTCTTTGAGTTTGACTACTTTCTCCTCCATTTCTTCCAACTTCTCATCACAAATCATATAAATGTTTCGGTGTCTATGTCGATATAGTAATGGGTCAATATCTCTCTTGTTCGGATGATTTGACTCCAGAATAGTTGTCTTATCCATAGATAACCTCCTTTT
>JAYEOH010000151.1:0-10231 GCA_034722775.1 Campylobacterota bacterium
AACACAAGGATTATAATCACAATAAATGATATGATCTCGTACCCAACACACCACAGGGCAATAAAAGTATCACCTTGGATGGCAGAAAATATAGCCGGGTCTCCACCGCTAATGAATATAAAGAGAAACAAGGCTCCAGCAATGTATGGAGCAGCAATTACAAATAATACCACAGTCAGAAAAGAGATATTCTCCGGGAAAACAGATGAGAAAAAGTTCGATATTTTTTTAGATACTGCTTTTCTGGAAGCTGCCCTTGCTGCAGCCCTGGCAGCTCTCTTCTCCTGGCGAGCCTTTCTCTTTGCGACGCGCACTGAAAGCATATTCTCATTCTGCTTGATTTTGTTCTCTTCTGAGTGACTCTCTTTTTGCACAAATATCCCTTTATTCTTTTTTGGAAAAACTACCCGGCTTTTGCATATTTACCCTGGCACTCCAGAATATTTTATAGAATTTATTTCAAGAGGCTCCTTACAGCACATGAATCCAAAAAATATTGGCAACTGCAACAATCAATATAATCCCCAAGATATTAAAAACAATCCCATAAGCCGCCATTGTCTTGATAGACACGACACCGGAACTCATTGCGATAGCATTGGGCGGAGTGGCGATAGGGAGCATGAAGGCATAGGAGGCACAGACCGTGGCGACCATCATGATAACCGTGGCATCGATACCGGTTTTTTGTGCCACCTCATATAGGATGGGAAGCATGATTGAGATCAGTGCAGTATTGCTGGTAATCTCTGTTGTGAATGTAACCATTGTGGCAATGATCAGCAAAAAGAGGAGAAGCGGCATTCCGGAAAAAGCAATAAGGTGTGAAGCAATTTCACTCGCCATCCCCGTCTTGGTAAATGCCGCTGCAATCGCAAACCCTGCACCAAACAGAAACATGATACGGTAGGGAATATTCTCTTTATCTTCCATCCAGTTCAAGATAGAAAAAGGCGGGGCAAAAAGAAGCAGTCCCGCTGCAAGCAGTATCCCAGGTTCGCTCAATCCCAATCCGTTATAGTATGGTTTGATAGGAGCATTAATCAATAGCACCACGATCAATCCCGATATAACATAAAGTACCTTTTTTTGAGTGCCATCAAGAGGTTTTGTGCTGAGGTCCTCATCGATATGAATATCTTTGACTCCCAGGCTGAGCACGAAACCCACTACGACAAACATCACAAGAACCAATGGTGCAACCATATACATCCACTGTGCAAAGGGTATAGCCTCCATACCCAACTCTTCCATAATACCCATCAGGATAAGGTTGGGCGGCGTACCGATCGGGGTCAGGATACCTCCGATACTGGCTCCATAAGCGATCCCCAGTGCCAGACGCATCTTGAGTTTCACATCCTCTGTCAGGAAAAGTGCGATAGGAAGAAGGAGGAGCGCAGTAGTCGTATTGGACAAGACAGAACTCAAAAGCCCTGATGTTATGATCAGTGCAAAGATGATACCTCGGGTACTGCTGGGGAAGAGGCCCAGCATTTTGTTGGCTATCACTTTGTGCAGGCCGGTTTTCTCGACAGCGATGGCGATCAGAAATCCGCCCAAAAAGAGATAAACGATAGGATTGGCATAGTTGATCGTCGTCTCTTTCGTCGTCAAAACTCCGGCAGCAGGAAAAAGAACAATCGGCAGCAGAGAGACTACCGCAAGCGGCAACCCTTCATTGGTCCAGAGTGTCACCATCAGTACAATAGCTGCCACCATCAAGGACTGCGGAAGGTTAAAAAATGCTATCATCGCTCCAAATGCGATCATCGCCAACAAAAGTGCGATTGAAATTTTTCTAGTCTGTTCTGCCATTGACATATATATCCCTTCGTCCCTAATTATTTTTCTTTAACCCGGATTATGCAATAGGATTACTGAAATTAGCGCAAGTGCTTGTGTTGTGGGTGTTTGCAAAGAATTTGAGGTTAACCCGGAGGTTAATCGATGATTCTTTGTGAATGCCCACGGCACAATGACTTGTGCTAGTTTGGTGATTTCTATTGCATAATTCGGGTTTAATTGTGCCTCAAAAAAACTTAAGGGGAGGCTTCAATGCTATTAAGCTAAGCTTTTCTAGGACACTCGCACCCCAAGGGTATTTCCGTTGGGCAACTTGTTCGAGTTAATACCCTAATTACATATCTTGAGTCTTTGCCTCAAACAAGTTTTAGGTTCCCAAAAATCCTTAGCTTAATGGCATTAAGGGGAGGCTTTGGTGCACTGTAGTTGTGTAGTAAAAAATTCTTAGATAAAATAGATGGGCAAGGAGTATGATATTTTATCCAAACTATGGAGTTTTAGAGACGCTTGATACATTGTTAGGTAAACTATAAGTTGAGTTTACACTGAAAGGAAAAACATGTCACACCATCCAAAAAAGACCTTGGAGAAGCATCACTTGCAAATAGTGGTTCTTCTATTTGGTATGATTCTCTGGTTCTTCCCTGTACCGTCAGGACTTGAGAATTATATCAGTGCTCATCCCGCCCCGGATCTGGAGTATACCTCTCAGACATCCTGGCATCTCTTTGCTATCTTTATTACTGCTATTTTTGCTGTGATACTGAACTCTATGCCTATCTTTACTGCCGCCATACTCGGTGTTTCTGCTGCTATATTGACAGGTACACTGACAGCAAAGCAAGCCTTTACCGGCTTTGCTGAGGATTGGATTCTGCTTATCATCGTAGCCTTTCTCATCGCACGCGGTGTGATCAAGTCCGGTCTGGGTAAGCGGATCGCCTTCTTGATCATACGGAAATTTGGGAAAACAAGTATGGGTCTCTCCTACTCTATTATCGCAGCAGATATGTTCATCGCCCCGGCTTTCCCAAGCAATACAGCCCGATCAGGTGTCCTTTTCCCGATCGTCAATGCTTTGGCAGCAGATAGCGGCTCCAAAGTGGCAGATGGAACTCGTAAAAAACTGGGTTCGTACTTGATGATGTCATCTATGGCAGGTCTGACAATCTCTTCATCTCTCTGGCTTACTGCTATGGCAGCCAACCCCGCCGGAGCCAAAATGGCAAAAGAGTTTGGTGTTAACATCACCTATGGTTCCTGGGCTATCGCAGCAATCGTTCCGGTTCTTGTACTCTATTTCTTAATACCAAGAGTTTTGATGAAAGTCTATCCTCCTGAAGTCAAAGAGACTCCAAATGCACCAAAAATTGCACAAGATGCTCTCGATAAAATGGGACCCGTCCACAAAAATGAGTGGATCATGGCTGCTGTTTTCATCGGTATGGTCGGCCTTTGGATCGCTTCCTCTTTTGTTCCGGAGATCAATAAAACAGCGGTTGCTTTCCTTGGATTAGCCATTTTGATGCTTTCTAACATCTTTACCATAAAGGATCTCAGCGGTGAGGGTCAAGCGCTTGGTACGCTGGTTTGGTTCGCTATCCTCTACTCCATGTCTGTCTATCTCAATAAATTTGGTTTTATGGGATGGGTAGGAGAGAACGCAGCAACCATGGTCGAGGGTTTATCATGGCCGATTGCCTATCTGCTCCTTGTCATCTCTTATGTTCTCATCCACTACTTCTTTGTTTCGCAAACAGCGCAGATGCTGGCACTTTTCACTGTGTTTCTGGGTGTTGCCATCGAGGCAGGCGTGCCGGCAGAGCTGATGGCACTAATGCTTCTTTTTGCAACCAATTTCAATGCGATCATTACACCGCAGGGTTCATCTGCGAATGTGATTTATGTCGGCAGCGGCTACCTGGAAGCAGGTGAAATCTACAGAGTAGGTGGTATCGTCACCCTGGTCAATACAACTATCTTTCTCACGGTAGGTACTGCCTGGATATTGATTGTTACCTGAGGAGCGTAGATAATGAAAATCAAAAAAATACACTACACAAGTGCTCTAGCAGTTTTCTTCATTTTCGGATCTCAAGCTTTTGCAGCTGAAGATATAAATACTACGCAAAAGTTGGAGACACCAATACTTGCCGGAGATTCACTCTCGGTCAATATGGATGCCAAACCGAAACAGGATACTTCCGTAGAGAGTGTTGCCGACGCCTTCACCCAGGGGACAATAAAAGGTTTGATTCGCTATGGTGCTCAACATAGAGACAGCAACTATCATACGACCAAGGATAGTACCAGTGATGTGGCGGGTGAAAGCGTACAGGCTTACTCTGCACTGGGTGGATATCTAGGATATGAAACAGCACCCCTGTTTTATACCTCTATGGGCGCTACCTTCTATACTTCCAATCCCCTCGGCAGCAATCCTGATGACCGCAAAGGCTTGGGAGGTCTCTATGAAAAAGATGGGGGACAGGATGCCTATAATGTTTTAGGGGAAGCCTTTTTGAAGGTCGAGAAAGATAATCATCTCGTCAAAGTCGGACGACAGGAGATACCCAATTATAAATTTGTCTCTCTTTCTAACATTCGTATGACACCTTTCACCCATGAAGGTGCGATCTATGAAAACAGTTCCATTGAGGGGCTGAAACTCAATCTTGCCTATATTACTGCGCAAAAAGATAGAAATGATATCCTGTTTAAAGGTATGGTCAGATCTGCCCGTGTCAAGACAGGGTGTGGTGCAGTCGATACATCCGGTCAGTGTATGGATACCGGAAGCAAACAGACGATCAGAGGGCTGTACGATCCGAGCAACTATGACAGCAGCGGAAACTATGCCGGTGATGACAAAGAGATGCCTATGCTGGGTGTCAGCTATAAGCAGGATAACTGGAATACAGAAGCCTGGAACTACTATGTGGATGATTTTGTCAACACACTCTACCTCTTTGGTCAATACAATATAACGCTTGGAGATGAGTGGAAAGTAGCCCTGGCAGGACAATATGCCAACCAGCAGGATGTTGGAGACAGTGTTGCGGGCAATGTCGACACCTGGTTCTATGGACTCAAGGCAGAGGCTTCATCAGTGAAAGGGATGCTTTTTTTCCTCAATTACAATGAAGTAAGTTATAATGAGAACTCTTATGATGGAGGAACACTCTTTGTGCGCTGGGGTACACCGCAGATGTTCAACTCCTTTCAGGTTCAGGATTCTGAACTCGCCGGAACCAAGTCGATTGGTGTGGGTGCGCAGTTTGACCTGGGAGCCCTTGGTTTACTCAACAGCACTGTCATTCGTTTCCGATATGCAGACTACGATATGCCCGATGAACTTTGGATGACAGATGCCAGACAGGATAGGACAGAGGCAACTTTCGACTTGCGCTACTCTTTTACGAAAGAGTCAGGATTTGGCATATTCACACAGATGGATGGTTTGAGTATTCAGTTTAGAATCGCTTATGATGACTTTAAGACAGATTATGACTTTAACGCATATACTGCCATACATGGTTACAATGCTTTGGATTCAGTCACTGACAGCTTTGTGGATGCACGTATTTATATTGATTATGTATTCTAATACTTTAATTATGCTAAAATCATTTCATGAAAAAAAGTGAAAGAATCAAGATATTCACTACGAATATTATCGGTGGCAAATATCATGGCA
Source organism: Campylobacterota bacterium (assembly GCA_034722775.1). Lineage (GTDB taxonomy): Bacteria > Campylobacterota > Campylobacteria > Campylobacterales > Sulfurovaceae > SZUA-451. The sequence goes on from JAYEOH010000151.1 coordinate 5,504, forward strand.
AAAAGATAGAGATTCCTGCCATCAACACTACAAGAGGCTCCAAGTCCATCCTCAAAGAGTCCCTCTTCAATACTCTGCAATTTGACCTGATGGATAAAAATTTTGTTGAAGTCTTTTCAGGTAGCGGCTCAATCGGTTTGGAAGCATTGAGCCGTGGCGCAGGTGAGTGCTATTTTATCGAGCACAATAGAGAAGCCTATCATATCCTGCAGGAGAATGTCAAAAAACTGGACCCTTCCAAGTGCCACTTCTTCTATGGAGATAGTTTTGAAAAGTTTTCACTGGTTCATGGGATAGTCCAAAAAAGCGATCAGAAGAGCTATTTTTATTTCGACCCGCCTTTCTCTACCCGTGACGGCATGGATGAAGTCTATGACAAAACAATCGCTCTCATCGAAAGTATTGACCCGCAGCATTGTGAAATGGCGATCGTAGAGCATATGACCAAGCTTGATCTGCCTGAAACTATCGGTGCTCTTAAGTTTGTCAAGCGCAAAAAGTTCGGCAGAAGCGCACTCAGTTATTATCAATCCAAAGAGGATGGATGAGCCCAAAAATTCCTATACTGAGTATCTCTATTTTGCTGGGGATATTTCTCCTCTCTTTTATCGGTCCACTCCTCTATAACACTTCCCCTTTTGCACTGGACAAAACAGTGATTCTATCGTCACCGGGATGGGAACATCTGCTCGGTACGGATAGGTTGGGGAGGGATCTGCTCGCACGCATCATGCACGGCGGTCAAGTCTCTTTGATCATCGGAGTCGGTTCTGCTGTGATCGCATCACTGATAGGACTTCTTTTTGGTGTCAGTGCCGGTTATTTCAAAGGCTACCTGGACAAAAGTTTCGTGATGATCGTCGACCTCTTTCTCACCTTCCCTACATTTTTCCTGCTGCTGGCACTAGTCAGCTACATCTCCGCCTCGACACTGATCCTTATCGTTGTCATCTCTATCACGGGCTGGATGGGAACATCACGACTCATTCGGGCGGAGAGTTATCGCATTGCCAATCAGCCTTTTATCAAGGTATTGACGATTGCCGAAGTATCCAATCTGAAGATCATATTCAAATATTTCCTCCCGCTTTTGGCACCGATCTTCTTCGTCAGTTTCACCTTTGGTGTGAGCGGTGCGATACTCGCAGAGAGCGGGCTCAGTTATCTCGGGCTCGGGGTCACACCGCCAAACATGAGCTGGGGAAGCATCCTCAGTGAAGGAAAATCAGTCATGGAGATCGCATGGTGGGTGAGCTTTTTCCCGGGGTTGATGATCTTCCTCGTCACCTTCTCCCTGATCCAGATCAGTGATTATTTGCAACGCATTACCAATAAGAAAGAGATTTAAAAATTTACAAAAACGCCAGCAGAGATGCCGTCACAGCGACATTTAGGGATTCTACACCTCGTTTCATCGGAATGGTGATCGCTGCATCACTCAGTTTTTCGATCTCCTGACTCACCCCTTCACTCTCGTTACCCAAAATAAAGATAGTTTTTTCTGCATAGGTTTCATCCTTATAGCTTTTTTCGGCATGTGAAGAGAGAGTATATATTTTTGCTTTTAGGTTTTGAAAATTACTGAGTGTCTTAGAGAGATTATCTGTTTTTATAATGGGAATTCTAAAGAGTGTACCGGCGCTGGCTTTGATCACAAGCGGTGAAATCTTTGCAGAATTTTTAACAGGCAAGATCACCCCATCGATATTCCCTGCCGCACAGGAGCGAATAATCATTCCTAAATTTTGGGGATTATGAATACCGTCCAGAGCGATAAGACGGTAATCAATATTATTTGACATGAACTCCTCTTCATTGGTGTAGTACTCCAATAGAAGATCCAAGGCCACACCCTGATCCTGCTTGGCATTTCTGGAGATACGGGAGAGTGCATTTTTGTCATGGTAGACTATTTCTATATGCCGACGAGAAGCGATCTTCACCATCTCGTCAAGCTGAGGAGCCGGACGATTGGATTTGGATAGGTGAAGTTTATGAACAGTAATGCTCTCATCCTCCAGAGCCTCCATCACCGCATTGCGACCATAGATCGTCAGAACCTTATCATAAAAGGCTTTTTTAGCTAAATATTCCGAGGAATCTGTTGAGCGTTGAGCGTTGAGCGTTGAGCGTTGAGAACTATTTGACATAGTTTTTCTTTAACCCACTAAGCATCTTTGAAAGTTCCTTTAGCTCTCTAGTCCACCTCATTCCAATCACTTTCTCTATATAGCCTACTTCTACCCCTATATAAATTTGGGTGATTAATTCCGCACTGGAACCTCTCGCAATCTCAATATAACGAACCTTCTCTCTATCAGATTCTTTTTCTAAACCTTCCGCCAAGTTGCCAGGGATAGAGAGCGAACTTCTGGTAATCTGATCTTTAAAACCAAAATCTTTGGATTCTGTAAAATTTTTATATACTTCAACACTCAATCGACAACTTCGTTTCCACACATCCAGTCGCTCACATCTCACAATATATTCCTTAACGCTAAACGCTCAATTCTAAACGCTTATTTTGATTCTCCATTCCAAGCAAGTTTCACCTTCCCACTCTCATCAAACTCGACTGCAGGCAGACCCATGACATTGTAGCCATTGTCTACATAATGGATCTCTCCGGTCACTCCGGAGCTAAGATCAGAGAGAAGATACATGCCGGAGTTTCCTACTTCCTCTATCGTGACATTCTTTTTTAGCGGGGCATGTGCTGCATTCCACTTGAGCAGAAAGGCAAAATCGCCGATCCCCGCTGCCGCTAGTGTCTTGATAGGGCCTGCAGAGATCGCATTGACACGGATACCATCTTTTCCCAGGTCTTCTGCTAGATATTTGACTGTCATCTCCAGTGTCGCTTTGGCGATACCCATCAGATTGTAGTTAGGGATATATTTCACGCCGCCATAGTAGCTCAGTGTCAGGACAGAGGAGCTGTCAGACAAGATCGGCTTGAGTTCCCTGACTACTTCGATCAGGGAGTAGACAGAGATATCCATAGCTACATTGAATGCCTCTTTGGGGATATCGACAAACCTGCCGCTCAACCCCTCTTTGGGTGCAAAAGCGATAGAGTGCACAATGAAATCTATTTCACCCATATCTCTCTGCAGAGAATCTTTCAATGCGACGATCTCTTCAGGATTGCTCACATCACAGGGATAGAGTCTCGTTCCGCACTCCAGCTCTTCTGCAATTGGTGCAAGTTTCTTTTCAAATCTCTCATTGAGAAAAGTGATTGCCATCTCGGCACCCTGCTCCTGACATGCTTTGGCGATGCCGTATGCGATAGATTTCTTATTTGCGATGCCAAGAACGACACCTTTTTTGCCTTTCATTATCATGCTTTTGTTCTCCATTCATAAATATTTGCGTATTTTATCACAATTGGGGTAGAATGTAAATTATGAAGAAAATTCTACTTATCAGTACCGGTGGTACATTCAATAAAATATATAACCCTCTCAATGGAAATCTTGAGATCGACAGCGAGTTAAAAGCTCTGGATGAGATCAGTACAAAATGGCAGATTGATTTTGAAGCTATATCCCTTATCGACAAGGATAGCCTTGAGGTAACCAATAGTGACAGATTACTGCTATTGGCTACGATTAACCTGTCGACCCATAACGATATCATCGTTATTCATGGTACCGATACGATGGATCTCAGTGCAGAATACATGGCAGAGGCAGAGTTGGAAAAACGGATCATATTCACCGGCTCGATGGTTCCCTACTCTATTGATCCTATAGAAGCCACTGCCAATCTCAGTGCAGCACTCGGCTACCTTCAGGCACTTGAAAAAGAGGGGGTCTATATCTCTATGAATGGAATCGTCGCACCCTATGACACTCTCATAAAAGATAGGGTATCCGGAAAATTTGTACTCCGTGAAAGCAAGTGATTTTATATGCATAAGTTTCTCTTCATTCCTCTTTTTTTTCTGCTTCTGTTTGCGATACACTATCTCTTTTACAAAAGGGTGATCAAAAAGCTTCTGATCTCTTCTGTATCTCAAAAGAGGCTTGGAGTGCTTCTGGGCATAAATTATCTCTTCAATCTTCTCTATGCACTTGGCAGATATACCGAACTGACGATCGGTTCACTCTACTTTCTTTTCTCTCTCTCCTTCGGTATCACTTTTATACTCCTTCTCTATCTCATCGCTCACGAAGTGGTCGAACTGCTTCACAAGAGCCTCAGGAACTTTGACCCCTCCAGGCGAAACCTGTTCAAAAAGAGCGGAGATGGAGCGCTGATGGCACTCTCCACTACCTATCTCACTGCCGCGACCTATGAGGGCAGCAAGGAGCCCATAGTCAATATCGTCGAAGCGGGGTGCTGCGACTTCTCCATTGTCCAGATCAGCGACCTGCATATAGGCGGCCTGATCGACAGGAGTTTCGTCAAAAAAACCGTCAAAACGATCAATGCACTCCATCCCGACATTGTCGTTATTACCGGTGACCTCATCGATACGGGTATTCGCACTATCAAAGAGGCGATACTGGAGCTCAACCATCTCCAATCCAAAGAGGGGATATATATGGTGCTGGGAAACCATGAATATTTTCACGCTCCTCATGAAATCATTGACCTCATCCGAACTCAAACCATCATCACACTGCTGATCAACGAGAGCATCACGATCGACAGACTCAAGGTCAATATCGTAGGAGTCGGCGACCTCTTCGGGTACCGTCTCGATCTACTGCAGCCCGA
>JAYEOH010000152.1:0-1991 GCA_034722775.1 Campylobacterota bacterium
CTGAAGGTATTGATCCCATTACTGAATAGAAAAATACGCTTTGCTTTTTTATCCACTCTCAACTTGGAGAGATCTTTGGCACCGTTATAACGAAGTCCATTCAGTCTCTCTCTCAGTCGTTTCCACTCTCCGTCCGCCACCCGATAAGATCCATGTGAATGCATAGAAATATCGATCGTCTTAAGCTCCACTCTGAAAATCGTATCTTTATGCTCGCCAAAAAATTGATCTAGAAATGCCAACTCTTTCACTCTATCACGCTTCTCGCCGCTGAGCGATGTATCCCAGATGATCTCCAGGGTCTCATATCTGCCTGAACCCTCTGACTTTTCTTTTTTGGTACTTTTCTCTTTTGGAAGAACAGCCATAAACCAGTTGCGATTTTTATGGGGATCTTTCTGGAAATAGACCCTGTTTTGATCTCGCTTTTCGATAGAAAGGGCAATAGGTTTACTGAGTTTGATATTGCTCTTTTGATAGTCAAGGAAGTAGCCTTTTTGTGTCTGGTCAAACTGCTTTCCCTCGATAGGCCCGGAGAGTTTGACCATAGGCACATCCGTAGAGGCTATCTCGATATGAAGGGAAAAGTGGGGAATTTTTCGGGTACTGGTGAAGGGTATCGCATATCTGTATCGACCCTCTTTGTCGTGCAGCAACTCTTCTACAGTTACCTTAACCTTCTTGTATCCTTTGGACGGCAGAGGGTAGAGCCTGAGCTTGTAGTTGTTTCCGATGGTTTTTTCAATGATCCCGGGATCGATATTTTGCCGTATCGTATTTTCAAAGGCTTTTTTCGCCTTCGCCTTATCCACTACTACACTCTCACGGTAGACCCCATCGATACCCAACGCATAGCCAACGACAGACTGCCCGCCCAGCAGAGGAAGCTTCAGCTCTCCCTCCAGTATCCGATCGTTGGGGTTGTAAAAAATCATTTCATAAGATGTCTGCGCAATAGGTCCTGCTATATTGACGGTGACATTGAGGTGATCGAGTACTATAGGTTTATACTTCCCCTGCAATGTGACGACAGGCAGTGTCACTGTCCTGCTCTGTGTTGACGCAGAGTTATTGACCAGAGAATCAAATATCTCCGAAAAACTTGTGGAAGCGTTAGCAAAGTTGAGTACCGCAATGATACCTATCCATAGTAAAAGTTTTTTCATTTCTTCCTCTTTGTTTAGTAATTAGTTCCTTATCTTATGATATTAGCTACAAGGCACCAAACATTTCTGATATCAATTTTTTATTTATTCTATATCCATGTATCAAAGCCTCATCCAAAAATGATTTTGCTTCATCTTCGCAGATAAATCCTTTCTTGATATTCAAATATACAATACCCAATAACCCTATGATCTTAAGCCCGTAATTGAGTGCTATTTTTCTGCCTTTTTTCTCATCTATGATCACTCCCAGTCCCATCTCTTTAGCCAAGACTATTGCTTCACTTTCACCATCATCGAGTAAGTTTTTAAGTAGTTTCAGGTCATCACTCTCTTTCACTTTTTTTACTTCTATAAAGGCAGGCAGTTTTATCTCATTTTTAAAATTTATTTCACTATATACTGTTGACGGTATATATATTTTACCAAAAAGATTGGAGAGCAGATCTGTTCTATCAAGGTCAAAAAGTATGATAAGAGTCGTGCTGTCAGAGACTATCATAAAAAACTGTCTAAGGTTTCCACTTCATCTTTGAAATCATACTCTATGACATCTATACCCATAAGAGACAATGTCTTAAGCGTTTCTGCTTTGCTTAATCCCAAAGCTCCACTCACCTGCCCCAGACTCAAGTCACCCTTTGTATAGGCATCGATAAGCAATGCGGACTGCAACCCATGACTTACTATCTCTTCATCAAAAGCAATAGCGATACCTATGGGCTTGCTTCTCTTGGTTATCATCGTATATTCATGCGCTTCAAGCGCACGTGTTAGTCTGGCAGGGTTTATTTGCAGATCTTTTATACCTATAGTTTGCATGAA
>JAYEOH010000153.1:0-1989 GCA_034722775.1 Campylobacterota bacterium
GTCAGAAAATATGGGGTCAGGACTTTACAATTTAAAAACACCACTAGATAAAGCCTGAATCTTTGCCTCAAACAAGTTTGAGGTTCCTGAAAAAGCAGGATCGCAGATTATCTGGATGTGTCAACATAGTTGGTTTCCAAAGTGGTGAGAAGTCATTATAAAAAGTTATCCGGATGCTAAAAATGCTTGAAACTGCTTCGCAGCAGCGTTAAGTGCTAAGAGTTAAGGGTTAAGAAAGAGAGGGTCGGATATAGTGGGTGAATTTTGCACCCCAAGGGCATTTCCTGACGGGGCAATTTTGAATGAATAAAAGGATGAAGTTGATCTCAGCTTCGCTTGGGTCGGCTTGGCAGCAAGCGATGAGGAACTTGAGATCATCGCTGAGTTGTATCGGTTCATTTTTATAGACATTTGAAATTATACCATTAAGTTAAGTATTTTTTCGGAAGCGGAGGCGGAGCCTTCCGATTCCAATAGCGTTCCCAAACAAGGGATTTGACTCCATTAACCAAATAATATCAGCCAACTTTTGCTATAATAGAGAAATCATAAGCAATGATAAACCAAAGAAGGCTCAACCTATCTTACCTATCGATAAAAGAATCGCAAACTTCATCGTGATCGCACTGCTGACAATCTCTACTTTCAGCTGGACTTTCTTTATCTTCCATCAGCCTTTTGAGTGGGGTGTCGTTCTCACGGTGATGGGCGTTCGCATGCTTGCTTCTCTGCTTCTCTTCAGGGACTATTCACTCTCCTGGTCCAAATCATCTGCTAGAACATTTCTCCTCAAAACAGTGGTCTATATCGTGGCATTTATGGTTTATATGCCCATTCTATATGGTCATATCTCTGTCTCTTTTTTCATGTCAGAACTTCTTCTCTATCTTTTTATCCTCAATTTCCTGGTCTACTTCTACTACTATCTCATCAACAGAAGACACGCGCCAAAGACAAAAAGTGCCGTGATCTACGGTGCAGGAAAAGCGGGCATCAAACTAGAAGAGGAGTTCAGAAGCAGTGAGTACAAGGTAAAATACTTTATAGATGATGATAAAAATATTCAAAAAAGATCGATCGACGGCATACCAATCATCTCCAGGAAAAAACTAAAAAAGATCATCGATACAGATAGCCCCCCTGAGCTGCTCATCATCGCCCTGCCCAGTGCAAAAAAAGAACGGGCCAAAGAGATCTACAAAAAACTGGGTGATTATTTCAAAGAGGTAAAAATACTCCCTTCACTCGAAGATATACTTAAAGAGAAAGATTTTTCGACACAACTGAAAAATTTATCAGTAGCCGACCTGATGGCGCGTCACCCAAGAGACCTGGACAAAGAGACGATCTCTGAATTTCTGAGAGACAAAATCGTCCTCATCACCGGAGCAGGCGGAAGTATCGGGGGTGAGATAGCAAGGCAGTGTGTGAGGTATGGTGTGCGGCAGCTCATCCTGGTTGATCACAGTGAATATAACCTCTATACGATCGAGCAAGAGCTTGAGAAGAGCGAAGAGACCTCTCTCGTGCCTGTATTGCAGTCAGTAGTGAACCGGGAAGACCTGGAGGAAACCTTTGCGGAGTATCAGCCGCAGATCGTCATCCATGCAGCAGCCTATAAACATGTGCCGATGGTGGAGGCCAACATCAAAGAGGGGATCGTCAATAATATCCTGGGGACCAAAAATGTCATCGATCTCTCTGTCAGGCATCATGTCCAGAAGTGTATCCTGATCTCTACAGACAAAGCAGTGCGACCCACCAATGTGATGGGCGCCACCAAAAGAGTCTGCGAGCTCTATGCTCAAAACTCCCTGTCAAACAGTACAGATATCGTCGCTGTACGCTTCGGCAATGTGCTAGGAAGCAGCGGATCTGTCATACCCAAATTTAAATCACAGATCGAAAAAGGAGAAAATATTACCGTGACACACCCTGAGATCACACGGTACTTTATGCTCATACCTGAAGCGTGCGAACTGGTACTCC
>JAYEOH010000154.1:0-1952 GCA_034722775.1 Campylobacterota bacterium
AAGAATACCCTATTAAGCCAGTGAGCTATAAAAATATATACCTATTGAGAAGACAAAACTCAAACCATGTCATGGGCATGGAAGAGATAGCCAATGAATACTTGAAAACAAAAAATAGCTCTTGGGACTACTACGTTGATGAACGAGAAAGTTTTAATAGTATAAGTTTGGAAAAAGTAAGTAAGTTTATTGAAAAGGTAGAACATAATTTTAAAAAAACATTTGACGACAACCCTATGCAAGTGTTACAAAAATATGAGTTAGTCAAAGATGACCAGATAACTTTTGGAGCCTATCTGTTATTTGTAAAAGATTTTTGTCTTATCTCTGGGGTTCAAGCGGGAAGATTTAAAACGCCTACAGATATTATAGACAGTATCTCCCTTAATACAGACCTTTTCACAGAGATAGATGAGCTAATCATTTTTGTTCGCAAGCATCTTATGGTAGAGTATATCATTACAGGAAACCCTCAAAGAGAAGAACGGTACGATTATCCTTTAGATGCTATTAGAGAGATTATTTTAAATATGATCGTGCATAGGGACTATCGTGACAGTAGCGATAGCGTCATTAAGATATTTGATGACCGCATAGAATTTTTCAATCCGGGTGACTTATATGATGATTTAACAGTGGAACAGTTACAAACGAACCAATACAAATCTAAAACAAGAAATAAACTCTTGGCACTTATGTTTAAGGAATGTGGGCTTATAGAAAAATACGGTTCAGGCATAGGACGTATTAAGAGGTTTTGTAAAGAACATAATATTGTTGAACCTAAGTTTGAAGAGATGCAAAAAGGTTTTCAAGTCACTCTCTATAAAGCACTTCTTTCGGAAAGAGCAGATGAGCCTCTAAGTGAGCCTCTAAGTGAGCCTCTAAGTGAGCCTCTAAAACAGGTACTTCATGTACTAAAAGAACAGCCATATATAGGTAAAGAGCAAATTGCAATTCAATTAAACTTATCAAGATCCACCATCACTAGGTACATCAAAAAATTGAAAGAACAAAAACTTATTGCAAGAATCGGCAGTGATAAATCAGGATATTGGGAGGTCATACTTTGAGTAACATAGCCATTAAAGTCGAAAAACTCGGGAAAAAATATTATATTTGCCACGAGAAAAAAGAGTCCTACGAAACATTCCAGGATGTTTTGATCGATGGCAGCAGGAAGATTGCGGCTTCGCTCAATTCTTTTGACAAGTCATCCTATGATAGAAGATAAATATTGGGAGGTGATCGATGATTGAAGCAGTCAAAACCATACCAAAATACAAAGATATCACCGGCAAGTACAAGGCGCAAAATATATTGATGGTAAACGATATAAAAGAGTACATCTCAACTCTTAACAATAAAAATATATTGAGTTGCTATCTTTTTGGTTCATATTCCAAAAATAGGGCAAATTTGTTCAGTGACATTGATATTTTGCTTATTTTTGACGAGATAAAATATGAGGCTGTGCAAAATGTCATAAGTGCCTATAAAGAGTTTTTTCTCAATCAAGGCTATATCTGCAATCCCATTTATAGCTATGAAAAATACTTAAGCAATGATAGCAACATACTCATCAGGCAATATGTCAAGAGTGGTATTTTGCTTTTTGGCAGCAAGCCAAACCTCCCCTATGAAAGTAATGAGGAGTTGAAGCAAAAAGAGTATGAGGATTATTGGAGAGCAAACTATCTTAGAAAAGTTGATCAACTAAAGCTGATATTTGACCAAAATGATTATATGGGAGACTATGGGTTGCTGGAGTGGCAATATATTTATCTGGTGATATATTGGTATGCCAAGGCCGAGCTTACTTTGGTCAACAAGCAATACTCTCTAAATGAGTACACTCTTCATTATATTTATCAAAATCTTTTAAATACTGATTTGGATAAAAAAGAGATAGACTTGTTATATTTGGCTGACAGGTATAGAAGTGCCTTTTA
>JAYEOH010000155.1:0-1947 GCA_034722775.1 Campylobacterota bacterium
GCAGACCAAAGATCAAAGAGGGCAGGAAAAGTGTCTCAAACAGAATCAGTGTACTCAGAGAGTTTGCTATCTACCTAAATAGACTCGGATACAAAGCATATATCCCTGCACAGATCAAAAATACCCGCAACAAAAGCTTTATTCCCTATATCTTTTCCAAAGAGGAGATCGACACAATATTTCAGGAGATAGACTACTATCCAGACAGTAGTCGCAACCGCTACAACTCAAACGAGGTCTATCCTGTGCTCTTCAGAGTTCTGTACGGGTGTGGACTGCGTATCTCTGAAGCTTTGAATCTCAAGATAAAGGATGTAAATACAGTCACGGGAAGGGTTGAAATCTATATTGCCAAAAACGATACCCAGAGAGTGGTGATGATGAGCAGGAGTCTAAGAGAAGTATGTCACCGATACAAAACAAACTATCTTGCATCAAAAGATGAAAACACAACATTCTTCCAGCACAAAGATGGTTCAATCAGAAGTATTAACCGGGTCAACAGATACTTTCATACAATTCTATACAGAGCCAAAATTCCCTATCTTGGTAGAGGCAAAGGTCCCTACTTGCATAATCTAAGGCATACATTCGCCTGCCATTCGTTTTATCAGATGCATAAAGATGGACTTAACATGAGTGTTTCTCTTCCGATTTTATCTAACTATATGGGTCACAGTACCATTCATACTACAGAGCGATACCTAAAGTTAACACAATCACTCTTTGGCGAAATTGTATCCCAAGTAGAGGATACATCTTCAGGTATTTACAGGGAGGCTGTATTTGAAAAAGAGTGATTTTATCTATTTTTTATCAAAATACCTCAATGACTATCTGCCTCAACATACAGGAGCAAGCAGTAATACACGCAGAGCCTATAGTGATTCATTCAAACTGCTATTTATGTTTGCCAAAGAGAAGTACAAGCTCAACCCCAATAACATTCAGCTCGAAACCATCGATAAAACATTTGTTCTTGCATTTCTCAAGTGGATCACAAAGGAACGAGGATGTGCCGATACAACTAGAAATCTACGTTTGAATAATATGAAAGCTTTCTTCTCTTATATACAAACCCAAATTCCTTCACTGGTACTTCACTCTCAAAACATTCTGCAGATCCCCAAAAAGAGAACACAACAAAAGGTGATTGAGTATATTACACTTGAGGGAATCAAGCTGATTCTCTCTCTGCCGGACACTCAAACAGCCATTGGAAGAAAACATCTGGTACTACTCTCATTTATGTTCGCAACAGGTGCCAGAGTGCAGGAGGTGATAGATGTCACCATCAATGACTTCAGATACAACGCAAGTAACTCAGTCAAGATTGTTGGTAAAGGCAACAAGGCAAGGATGGTGCCGCTTGAAGAGGAGATGATAAAGATGCTGGTGGGGTATCTCAAAGAGGAGAGAGACAAAAGAGTCTTCTATAATAGAGATGATCCTATCTTTTTAAACCGCTCCGGTACCAAATTCACAAGACAGGGTATCTCGTACATTGTTAAAAAATATGCATCCAAAGCAAGAGAGATTAATTCTACACTGATACCCCAGAAGGTGCATCCCCACTTATTACGGCATTCAAGGGCAATGGCTCTACTGCAAGCAGGCATTGAACTCATCTATATACGGGACTTTCTGGGACACTATTCGGTTGTTACAACAGAGCACTATGCCCGAGTCAACAATGAAGAGATAAGAAGAGTGTTGATGAAGGTGTCGGGAGAGACAAATACAGAACTTCCGGTATGGCAGCGAGATAATGACTTGCTGGAGTTCTTGAAAGATTTGGGTCAATGATGTAATGACTAGGCGAAATGATATGTAAAGTTATTCGGATAGCAAACCCTACTAACAGGGAGGTTAGATGGGGAACTTTACATATCAGGGAACTTTACATAACCGACACCTGTAGCGCCAGTGATAAGTATGTTCTGTCCT
>JAYEOH010000156.1:0-1947 GCA_034722775.1 Campylobacterota bacterium
ACAGGAGATAAACCACTGGTAAAAACCTATAGTATCATAGATAGAAGCGGTGATTCAGTAACAAGAACCAATACTTCGGTCACGTGGAATGAAAACCCAAGTATTTCAGACAGTGATTTTGTTTTTGCAGCACCAAAAGGTTCTTCAAAAATATCAGTTAACCCTGCGAATTAAGAAAGGATAGTAAAATGAAAAAGAAAAATAATTTTTTAGTTAAATTTGCAGTCGTTGCTGCGATGGTAGGATTCTTTTCTCCCTCGGTAAGTGTTAAGACTATTGCTCCCTCAGGAAGCGGATTTGGAGCCATACCAATAGAGATGAATGTTTCACTCTTTACACAGGCAGAAGCCAGAAGAGGCGGTGGTGCAAGACGTGGCGGTGCAAGTCGTGGTCGCAGCAGTAGCCGAAATCGCAGCAGTAACCGAAACAGAAATGTAAATAGAAACAGTAACAGAAACGTGAACAGAAATGTCAATCGAAATGTCAACAGAAACAGAAATGTCAATGTAAACGTAAGACATAACAATCGTTACTATGGGAGACGTGGTTATTATGGTGGACGTGCACTTGTAGGATTTGGTGCAGGTTTGGCTATTGGAACAATGATCTCTGCATCTACAATGCCAAGTACTTGTGTTACAACGTATGTAAATGGAGTTTCTTACAGAAGATGCGGAAGTTCGTATTATCAGCCTTTTTATGAAGGTGATACAGTAGCTTATAAGGTAGTTAGATCACCTTATTGATAGATGCTTAGGGCTGACTTTATAGTCATGATAGCCCTGCTGCTTGATTTTTAAAACACTCTACTCAATAGAGTGTTTTGATGATGAAGTGAATTCATCGAAATAGTCAAAAATAATATATCTGGAAAGGATAAAAAATGGCAGGTTTAACAGATCTACTTGGAACATTATTGCAGCAGGGAATGACACAGTCGGGAAATACCCGAATGTCAAATACTTTGGGTGCAGGGAAAAGCGACGATATACTTGGTGGTCTATTGGGTAGCTTAACTTCTGAAAAAAGTGAAGGTGGCATGGGTGACCTTTTGGGAAGTCTCGGTAAGATGATGGGAGGTTCTCAAACAGAAGGTAAGGGAACCCAAGCGTCAGGTACTGATATAGGTGACCTTTTAGGCGGTCTACTTGATAACAAAGCAGCTTCCGGTGGCATTGGGGCACTTATAGGATCGCTATTGGGTGGAGGTTCGGGTGCCGCAAAAGGTGCTGTTGGCGGTGGAGGACTGGGTATGCTGGCATCTTTGGCTATGGCAGCATTAAAGAATGCCGGTCAGGCACCCTCTGGAGATTCAAATATTTTAAAAGAACTGGCAAAACCTGTAGAGAAACAGAATCTTGAAGATGATGCTCAAATTATCGTAAAAGCCATGATCAATGCGGCCAAGGCAGATGGTCAGATCGATAAGAGTGAAATTGACAAGATCATCGGTAAATTGGATGATGATGGCTTGGAAGCAAAAGAGAAAGAGTTTTTTATGACCGAAGCAAATAAACCTATGAATATGGCAGCTGTTGTATCTTCTGCAAACAATAAACCAGAGATGGCAGCTCAGATCTATGCTGCATCAATGCTGGCTATAGAAGTAGATACAGATGCAGAAAAAAGATATATGCACCAGCTGGCATCAGGTCTTAAACTCGACAGACAGGTCGTTGCCTATATCAACCGTACTATGGGTGTAAAGCAGGCATAAATATAGGTGTCCATAGATAATTAAGTATGGGGCTGAATAAATTTTAGCCTCTGCTTATTTGAATAAGCGTACAATTCGCTACACAAAAATAAAAGGAAAAAGAATGAACAAGATCACAATGATATCGGTTATTACCGCAGCACTTCTGTTTACAGGATGTGGAGAAAAAGCAAAAGATTCAGCTACTGATGCAGCAGCAAAAGCAGTAGAGAGTACAAAAGAAGCAGCAA
>JAYEOH010000157.1:0-9958 GCA_034722775.1 Campylobacterota bacterium
CTCACAGTTGATCAGACCGTTCAAGTCTGAGACAGACAGATATGGTCAAGTTTCGCTTTCGGGTGAGTATGCCTATGATAGGCCATTCCTTTGGGGTTCCAAGAGAACAGGTCCGGATCTTCACCGTGTAGGTAACTACCGAACAACAGATTGGCATGAAAACCATATGTGGGATCCTCAGTCAGTTGTCCCTCAGTCAATCATGCCGGCATATAAACATATGTTTACAAATCTTGCTGATATCGAAACTGCATACGCTGAAGCGGTTACAGTTAAAAATGTCTTTAAAACGCCATACGGCGATGAGTTCCAGGGGACCAGAGCCGCCTGGGAAGCACATAAGCCTGCTGTCATAGCAGAAGCAAAAGCGATCACTGCTGATATGAAAAACCAGGATGTGAAAGATGCGGTGGAAGCAGGAAATATTCCTGAGATTGTTGCTATTATTGCTTATATGAACAGATTGAAGTAAGAGGGCAGAGAGTGGACATAAGAAATTTACAAGGCTATGCCAGTTTCTTTATGACTATCTTTTTGGTAATCATGCTGTACGGATATATCATTCATCTGTACAGGAGTGAAAAAAAGGGCGAGAGGGATTATGAAAAGTATGGGAATATTGCGCTGGACGATGAGATCGACAGCACACCCATAGAAGATAATCCCAAAACTCAAAGTGAAAACGAGGAGCAAAATAAATGAATGCGTTAATGATAAAAGGACTTGCTTTTGCAGCAGTACTGATCGGTGCTACGATTGCAGTTGTTAAGTCTATGAACATTGATCTCAGTGATCCTATCAACATGATCACGATAATCGGTGCAATTGCAATTGCAGTATTGACAGTCGGTGTTTCGATCAAGTATATCAACCAGATGAAGACAGACACAGCGACAGGTGAGCTTGCTGATGAGAACTGGGATGGTATTGGCGAGTATAAAAATGAACTTCCTTCGGGTTGGGCATATTCTTGGTTGGGCACAATGATTTGGTCTATGTGGTATATGCTCTCAGGCTATCCTGTCAATGCATGGAGCCAAATTGGTCAGTATAATGAAGAGGTACTTGCATACAATGCCAAGTTTGAAGATATTCACAAAAATGCAGATGCTGCGACACTTAGGGATATGGGCGAATCCATCTTTCTGGTACAGTGTGCACCTTGTCATGGGGAGACAGGAGATGGACTCTCCGGAAAAGCACATGACTTTACAAGCAGAATGGGCAAAGAGCAGATTCTTGCTGTCATCAAGGACGGTTCTGACCAGTTGAAATACCCAATGGGTGCAATGCCTGGCGGTATGGCAAGTGGTGACGATGCTGAAGCGATTGCGACTTATGTTGCAGGCGGTATGAAGGGCGAGCAGCCAGCCTCTTTCGGTGCTTGTGCAGGATGTCATGGTGCTGATGGGTTAGGAAATGGCGGAACTGCCCCAAATCTTGTTGAGTATGATGATACATTGGTAAAACTTGTACTTCAGAATGGTAAAAAAGGTGCTATCGGCGGAATGCCATCATTTGAAGGTAGATTGACTCCGGTGCAGGAAAAAGCATTGGCAACATACATAAATACAATAAAGTAGGAGGAGCATTAAGATGTCAACAACAGAAAATACAAACAGAGGCGTTTTTACGCTGAGTGGTGTAACCGGTATGCTGATCGCTACAGTCTTGCTGCTTTCGATTCTTGCATTTCTCACCGTGTGGGGAATCGGTGTACAGCAGGGAAGTGCCAGTAATTATTATGATCCGGCACCTATTTTGGATCTCAACAATATAAAAGCGAACAGCGCAGAAAATGCAAATTTCGCATTTCAAGATGCTAAAAAATAAAGGATAAATAATGATCACAATTATGGATAAAGTATTAGGTTGGTTTTTGTTTGTCTCAGCTATATATACACTTTGGGCAGTTTTGACACCCAATCACCTTTTCGTAGGTTAATTATGGGGCAACTGAGAGTAGGGTTCGCCCTGCTTGCTGTGTTGCTGCCACTTCTGCTCAATGCGTCACACTTCATCAAAAATGACTTGATAAATCCTGAAGCTTCGAAGATAATCGAAGAGATAGGTGATGAGCTCTCCTCCAAGACAGGAATACATGCGTATGTTGTTGCGACCAACAACAAGATGCCTGTAGGGTTCAATATGGTGGCGTACAGTAAGAAGTTTGACAGTAATATCAGCAAGCCCTATGTAATTTTGATCTTTGCCCCTAATGCACTGATAACGGCTAAATCTGAGGATAGAGGCAGAGTAGGATTGATTCCCTCATCTGATGAAGTAAAAGCTCTTTATGATGCAGGAGATGTCAAAGATGCTACGATCGATGTCGTAGCAGCCAAAGATAAAAACAGCAAAGAGGATAAGTATAATATCGGCGTTGTGCAAGGCTACTCTGAGTTGGCTGACCAAATTGCCGACTCCAGAGGGGTAGAGATGACAAAGACTATCCCCAATGAGACGAGAATTATTGTCTCTATCTTGCAAGTTCTGGTTATTTTTGGTAGTATTCTGGTTCTGTGGATCTTTATGATCCGACCTATCGTAATGAGGATAAAAAATGGCAAGCGCAAACAATAGTAAAAAAACCTACTGGCCCCATATGATCATCGGTTTTTTGATGCTCGCAATCGTTTTGGGATACTGGACGATCAAAGCGGCATCTTCCATGCCGGTACAGGAGACCAATGACTATATGATGAAGTATCAAGAGTCTGATATGAATATCAATGAAATCTTGGAGAGCAAGCAGAAGTTCGATAAAGATTACACTATCAAACTGACTGATGTAGAGACGATGGTGATGACAGATAATATTCACAGCAACCGTCCGCAGCCTGATCCGGTAAAATTGACTATGGGCGGAAATCACTTTTCCTACAGTGTAACAGACAGAGCTGGAAATACTGTAAATGATGCAAAAGCAAGCTTTCTTCTAACACGTCCACACTCTGTGAGGGAAGACGAAATGATTGAAGTGGTTGAGAATCAAAATGATAAATATGTGACACCGGATCTGAATATTTCAAAACCGGGTCGATATACACTGCAATTTCGCGCAACTATTGGCGATGCGACAGGGTATCTATCTACAGAGGCTTATCTCTCGCCCACAAAATAATTTTAACTCCATCTATTCTTGCTGCACCTTCACGGAAGGGTGCAATGAGAATAGAAATCAATATTTCGCTATACTCACTCTATGCATTCATTAATCATTTACCCAACTTCCAGAGCGCTTCGAACAATTTCTGAGGAGCTTAAAAACCATAATGGCTTTCTCCCGACTCTAATGCGGATGGATGAATTTGAACATCGTGCGATGATCTTGCCTGGCAGGATGATGGTTGATCCGATACAGAGAATCGTGTTTTTGCGCGATGCGGCTGACTTTCAAGCCTTTGATGCGCTGAATGTAGATCGTGATTTGATACGATTCTTTACCAAAAGCGATGCACTGTTCAAATTTTTTGAAGAGATAGCACAGGAGGATGTAAATTTTTCTACATTGACAAAGGCAGATGCCTATGCCGAATTTGATATACACCTGGATATCCTCGAAAAACTTTTAAACAATTACCATGCGATACTTGAAGAGAAGGGATTGACCGACAAAGCATTTATCCCTGGAAACTATCAGCTCAATGAGGGATTTATTCAGGGGTATGATCAGGTTGAGATTCATCTTGAGGGTTACCTGAGTCAGTATGAGTTGGATTTGATAGAAAAAATTTCTCAGCGGAAGCCGCTTGTTATCCATTATGCCACAAGTCAATTTAATCAAAAGATGCAAGAGCGTTTTGAATTGTATGGAATAAAATTACCGCAAGATAGTCTGGTAAGCTTTGATTTCAGCAAAAAGCAGATTGTATCAGAATATGCAACCCGGATAAAGATCAATGCAGAAGTTCTTCGAGTGGAGGAGCGCTATGAGCAGATCAGCGCTGCTTTTGCAAAGATAGAAGCATTGGTTCGTTCAGGCATTGCTCCGGAGTCGATAGTGTTGATCTTGCCGGATGAGCGAATCAAAGAGAGTTTTGCACTCTATGACAGCTTTCATAACCTGAATTTTGCTATGGGATTTGACTATTGCAAAGAGGAGGAGTACAAGCGGCTGGAGGCGCTCTATCTTTATTGGCAAAACTATGACCGGGAAAGTCGATACCTATTGGAGCAGTACGGTTTGGCAGCAGAAGAGATCGACAGATTCACAGCATCTAAAAAATGTGACAGCAGATCATTTTTTGCCCTGCTAAATCATTTGAATCTGCTCGATTGTCTGCTTGAGAACTGTAAAGAGGCAGCAGCAGAAGATGGAGTCGGGAACGAGCGTGTTTTTGAAAAACAGATCTATTTTCTGAAGCTTTTCGAGGGGAAAGAGTTCAGCAGGAGGGATTGGCTCTTTTTGTGGATGAAGGCACTCTCCGAGATCACGATCGATGATGTGCGAGGAGGCAAGATAACGGTGATGGGAGTACTGGAGACCAGAGGAGTTCAATTTGATGCAGTAGTGATCGTTGATTTCAATGAGGGGATCGTGCCTGCCAGCTCCAGCAAAGATCAATTTCTCAACTCTTCAGTGCGAACTTTCGCAGGACTTCCAACACTGAAGGACAGGGAGTCACTGCAAAAACAGTACTACAAGCGGCTCTTTGAGCAGGCAGAACATGTGGTGATACTCTATTGCAGCAGTGACAACAGGCTTCCTTCCAAATTTCTTTACGAATTGGGACTGGAGACTTCAATTTCAATACAGGCACAATTCAATCTGCTATACAATCAGTCTTCGCAGCTTGCAGTAGAGGATGATCCTGTCGTCGATAACTTTGATGCGCACGCTATTGTATGGTCTGCCTCCAGGCTCAAAACTTATCTGGAGTGCAAGCGAAAGTATTACTACCGCTATATCCAGGGGATCAAAGCCAAGAGAGAAGAAGAGCTGAACGAAGGCTCCTTTTTGCATCTGCTTCTTGATCATCTTTATCGGGAAAATGATCACTATAGCAGCATTGATGAGATGCAAAAGAGTATCGATCTGCTCCTTGGTCAGCTTTTGCCTCAGAAAGATGCCAAAATCACTTATCAAAAACTTCTATGGAAAGAGAAACTCAAAGGTTATTTAGAAGCAGAGGTTGGTCATTTTGACAAGGGATGGAGAGTGGCAGCGCGTGAGTATGAAGCATCCGGCGAGATTGGCGGTTTAAGATTCAGGGGACGCATCGACCGCATCGACCAAAATGATGCAGAGACGCTTGTGATCGACTACAAAAGCGGCTCCATCAAAGAGGCAAATAGAAGCAAAAATATCGAAACACTCAATGATTTTCAGATGAGCATCTATGACCACATCCTCTCCGGCAAATACCAAAACATCACTTTGGCATTTGTGCAGATACTGGAAGGGGGAAGAGTCGAAGAGATCGCAATGCTGGAAGAAAAAAACAAACTCCTGGCAGAGCATATTATTGAACTGAAACAGACCCAAAGTTTTGTCGCAAGCAGATGTGAAGATTTGCAGAGATGCAAATATTGTGAGTTTGCTTTGATGTGCGAGAGAGGAGTTTATCTGTAAATAATTGACAATGGAATAATTTAAATGTATAATATGTACAGTTTGTATAAAAGGAAGAGCATGATTTTGACTGCCACGCAATTGAAACAACAAACCTATTTGATGGATAATGTAAAAAAAGAGGATATTGTTATCACTAAAAGGGATAGGCCTTTTGCTGTTATTGTCGACATAGAGCGTTATGATGCATTGATACGAAATCAAAAAGATAAATCTGCAAAAGAAGAGAAAGAGGATAAGAAAATTATTTTTGAACAAGCATTTGGTATGTTGTCTTCGCAGAGCATCGACCCGGTCGAGTGGCAAAATTCTATAAGAGAAGAGAGTGATAGCAGGCTTTATGAACAGGAGAAGAGTTGAAGTATCTGGTAGACTCTAATATTATTATTTATTACCTTGAGAAAAACATGGTTGTGTATGATTTTTTAGTCAAACATCAAAATGATTGCGCTATCTCCCTGATCACTTATTATGAAGTATTAAATTATGATTTCAACGCAGAAGATGAGAGCAGAGTAAAAGCTTTTTTGGAGCAGTTTGAAATACTTAATCTCTCAAAAAATATCATAGAAAAAGCACTAAATAACAGAAAGAACAAGAAGATAAAAATGGCAGATAATTTTATTTTGGCTACAGCTCAGATATTTGACTTGAAAATTGTTACAAGAAACAGAAAAGATTTTATATTTTTTACTAATGGGACCATAAATCCATTTGATGAATAGTATTCCCCAGTATTTCGAACCATTCCTCGCCTACTCTGCTTCTGCAGGCAGCGGTAAAACATTTGCACTCTCTGTGCGGTATATCTCGCTGCTCTTTATGGGAGAGTCTCCCGGCAGTATATTGGCAGCGACATTTACCAATAAGGCGGCGGCGGAGATGCGTCAGAGAGTAGTGGACTCTTTGCGTGAATTGACGGGCAAGAGAAATGAAGCATTTACGAATGCTATTTTGGTTCAGACTGGTTTGTCACGAGCAGAACTTATTGCAAAGCAGCCTGAAGTATTAGCCAGGTTTTTGAGCCACAGTTCTTATATTGTGACGCTTGACAGCTTCTTCTCCTCCATATTGCGCTCTGCCTCTCTGGAGTTGGGGCTGGAGCCTGATTTTGTGACAAAAGAGCAGGGTGAGGATGAGTTGGAGAAGCATTTTCTTGAAGAGGTTCAGGCTGAGGGACTTCTCTCTTCTCTGGTGAAACTCTCCATGGATATAGAAGATAAGCGTTTTATGAAAATCTTTGATCTGATGCAAAATTTTTATAAGGTTGACCCGCTCTTGCCACAGCAAAAAGAGATAACTCTATCTGTTTCTGACCAGGAGAATAAGATAGAAGCGCTTAGATTGAAAATGATTAAAGCATTGATGGATGCAGGTGCTGCCGATAGAGCAGTAAAACAGTTTGATACTGAAAATACCAAAAAATTGTTTGGGAAAGGCCTGTTTGAAAAGGAGACTTTGGGGGATCACTCCTGGTTCAAAAAGAGCATCAATGACGATATAGAGACTATTTACAGACAACTCAAAGGGGCTTTGGAGCAGTGGGCAAAAGCCAAAGAGTCTGTCGTTCTGCATAATCTTTTCAAAATCTATGACTACTACAAAAATGCCACGATCACCAATGCAAAGAGTTCCGGGGTGCTGAGTTTTGACGACTTGACCTATTTTACCTACAGGCTTCTGCATGAGAGCATCTCCAAAGAGTTTTTGTACTTCAAGATAGATGCAAGGTTCAAGCATATACTGCTTGATGAGTTTCAGGATACTTCAACGCTTCAGTTTCTACTGCTCAAGCCGCTGATTGATGAGATCTTCTCCGGTGAGGGGCAGAGTGAATTTAAAAGTTTCTTCTATGTGGGAGATACCAAGCAGTCTCTCTATCGTTTCCGCGGCGGTGTAGAGGAGTTGTTCGATAAAGTATCGGAGTATTATGGTGTGAGTGTCGAACCGATGGATATCAATTATCGCAGCAGCAGCCATGTCGTGGAGCAGGTGAATAGATGGTTTGAAACAACGATGCCGGATTATCTGCCCCAAAAGAGCAGACCGGAAGCAAAACAGGGGTATGTCGAAGTGCTGGAGTCGGAAGAGTTGATCGATGATGCCGTTGCTCAGGCGCAAAAGTTGCTTGATGGAGGTGTTTTGGCAGACGATATCGCATTTTTAGTGAGTACCAACAAAGACGGCATGCTGCTGCAGGAAGTCTGCCAGAGAGAGAGGATCCCTACGCTGCTGCAAACCTCCAGTTCTCTGAAAAATCATCCCAGGATCGCTGCACTGGTTGCGATGGTATCCTATCTTTTTTATGTAGAGCAGATAGATGCAGAGGCGCTTTTGCAGAAAGTGGGCAGAGGAGGAGAGAGGTTGGACTACTCCTGGTTTACCCCCTTTATGGAGCCTTTGTCAATAGTGGATCGCCTGGTGCGAGAGTTTGGATACTTTGATGAGGATGTCAATGTCCTGAAACTGCTGGAGTTTGCAGCCAACTTTTCAGATATCCCGACCTTTATCGATGAGTTTGCCACCTCCTCTATCGCAGTGGCAAGCCAGAGTGTTTCCGGCGCAAAGATCATGACGATCCATGGCTCCAAAGGGCTGGAGTTTGAGCATGTCATCGTCCTGGATAAGCTGACGCGAAAAAACAGTGACAAGGCACCTCTTGTTTATCACTATAACGACGCTCTCTATATCGATGAGATTTTATATCGCACCTCCAAGAGAGAAAACTTTGACACGCACTACCGGGAGATCATGGCAGCGCGCAAAATTTCAGAAGAGAAAGATCATAAAAATGTGCTTTATGTTGCATTGACGAGAGCAGTTGATGGTTTGACGGTCATCAGAAAACCAAAAGATTCGATCTTTGACAGTATCGGGATGATCCCTCTGCGGCTGGGTTCTCTTGATAATGCAGACAATTTGAGGCAGAAGAGGGAAGTGACAGAAGCAGAGATGAAGCCTGTTACTATTTCCCATTATGGTACTCAGGATACTGCAAAGAGTCCTGACGGAGAGGAGCCAAAAGATTTTGATGCAATTTTGTTTGGTACAGCACTGCACTATCTGCTGGAGATGATGGGCTCTTTTGATCGGAGTAGTCTGGATGAAGCGATGACTTCCATGTTAAATCGCTATGGACAGCTCTTGCATCAGGATAAGACAGAAGAGATATACCGACGCTCCAAATCATTGATAGAGAATGAGGCATTTCAGAAGCTCCTGGAAGGAGCAACTATACTCAGAGAGCAATCCCTCAGCTATGAAGGAAAACTCAGACAGA
The DNA here is from genome assembly GCA_034722775.1 of Campylobacterota bacterium. GTDB lineage: Bacteria > Campylobacterota > Campylobacteria > Campylobacterales > Sulfurovaceae > SZUA-451. The sequence goes on from JAYEOH010000157.1 coordinate 8,856, forward strand.
TTGATCTGCTTTTGGAGTATAAGGATAGATATATGGTAATAGACTATAAGAGTTCGAAAAAATTTCATGAGGAACACATGCATCAGGTTGCAGCTTATCAGAAGGTGATCGAGAAGATCACAGGAAAGAGAACAGATGGGATGATCATCTATCTTTTAGAGGGCAAAACCACTCTTTTTACCTTAAAGTAAACTAAAATTAAATAATATTTAAGTTTAACTGGGTACAATCCGCTCACAAAAGAATATTTATACTTAAATAATTCTATAAAAACAAGGAAAAATCATGAAATTGACATCAGTTATTAAACCTGCTGACGTGCAACGCGACTGGGTTTTGATCGATGCAGAGGGTAAAACTTTTGGTCGTATCTTGACTGAGGTAGCAACACTTCTCAGAGGTAAACATAAGCCATCATTTACACCCAATGTAGATTGCGGTGACTTCGTAGTCATCATCAATGCTGAAAAAGCGAAGTTTTCAGGGGTTAAAGTTGAAGATAAAGAGTATTTTACCTATAGTGGCTACTTCGGTTCTACCAAAAGTAAAAAACTTGGTGATATGCTCGAAAACCATACGGAAAAACTCTACAAACTTGCTGTAAGAGGAATGCTGCCAAAGACAACTCTTGGCCGTCAAATGCTGAAAAAGCTCAAAGTATATGTTGGATCTGAGCATCCTCATACTGCACAACTGAACAAAGGAAACTAAGATGGCTACGATTTATGCAACAGGCAAAAGAAAAGCTTCTATCGCTAAAGTTTGGCTGACACCAGGCAGCGGTGAAATGCTTATCAATGGCAAAACACTCGATCAGTGGCTTGGCGGTCACGAGGCTATCAAGATGAAAGTAAGACTTCCGCTTGAATTGACAAAGCAGCTTGAGTCTATGAATGTCAAAGCGACAACTTTGGGCGGCGGTTACTCTGCGCAGGCAGATGCCCTCAAGCATGGTATCTCCAAAGCTCTCGTAGAGTTTGAACCCTCTTTCAGAGCGATTCTCAAGCCGATGGGTCTTATGACTCGTGACTCAAGAGTCGTCGAAAGAAAGAAGCCAGGTAAGAAAAAAGCAAGAAGAAGCCCGCAGTTCTCAAAAAGATAGT
>JAYEOH010000158.1:0-1928 GCA_034722775.1 Campylobacterota bacterium
TAATTACATTCTGTCTGGCATCAATGAAGTTGAGCTGTGCAAGCGATTGTATCTGTGCTTTATCGATTCTTCTATCAGGTCTATAGTCTATGGCATCGAGTGCTGCCTGTTTGTCTTTGATCTTTGAGAGTCTGTGGTTCATAGTGATACGTTTGTTCTTTAAGAATATCTCCTGAGCATCAAGGAGTTGATAGACCCTCTCTTCAAAGCTCATGGTGCTGTAGGTTATGTCTTCACTCTGTCTTTGGTACGCTTCTTTAAATCCCTGGTATCCCAAGAGATTGATCTTTTCTGTCAGTTGTGTATGTGTCATGGTGTTTTTCCTTTTTACTTGTAAGTCTTGGGATCACGAAGGTTTGCGTGATCATTGAAGAATGTGGGTACTTTATAGTTTTCATTGTTGGCACTCTTTTGCAGATAGAGTTTCTTATCTAAAATAGAGATGATGGATTTTACTTTTAAGATCCTGTGTTGGGTAGCATACATCAGTGCCAATTCCAACTCTGTAATGCCGTATCTTTTTGCCAGAGAGAGCACCGCTACTATTTGGCGATATGCATTGGCTTTATGCTCCACAGCTTCAAAGGAGTCCTCTACAAACACAGCACCGTACTCACCAATAGATTTCGCCCAGGATCTTAATCTTTCAGGGTTCATCTTCTCATGAATATACTGATGGTCATTAGGCATATGTTCATGCAGGGTTGATGTCTCTCCTGGAGTCCTTAGTCTTGGGTGTGTGGCGATGATCTCATTCTTGAAGTAAATTCTTACATGCTGTGTAGAGTAGCGTACTTCAACCTGCTCCTTCAGATATTTAAAGGGTACAGAGTAGTTACACTTCTCCAAAGTAATATGGTAATCCATATTGACTCTTGCTATCTTGAACTGTTCATAAATGTATCTGTTGGCTGGCAATGCTTTTAATTCAGGCTTGTCAAGCTCCTCAAAGAGCTGGGTACGGCTCTTGCCTATATGTTTCATCACTTTATTGTTGTACTTGTCCAGTATTTCAGATACCTTGTCATTGGCTTCATTCACTGAGAATATCTTCTGATGCCTGAAGTGCGCAAGGATATATCGCTGTATTCCTTGTACTCCCTGTTCTGCCAAAGGCTTGTCTTTTGGTTTACGCGGTCGTGCGGGTTCTACTCTCATATGGAAATGTCTTGCCAGTGCAGCATAACTCTCATTGACTACGAGTCCGTGTTTCTTGTCATTGAAGATAATGGCTGATTTTAAATTATCCGGTACCACTATCTCAGGTGTACCACCAAAGAACTCATAAGCTAATACATGGGAGAGCACAAAGTCTTCCTGTTTTTGTGAAGGGGTAACGTGGACAAAGGTGTATCCACTGGCTCCCAGTACTGCTACGAAGACTTGTGCCGTTTCTGTCTCTCCGCTCTTTTGGTTATAGATGGGGATAGTGACACCACTATAGTCTACAAAGAGTTTCTCACCGGCAATATGTATCTGTCTCATGGAGGGATTGAGTTTCTGTTTGTATCTTCTGTAGTACACTCTAAACTGTGTATATGCATAAGCATCAGAGCCATGCTGTTCTTTATAGGCTTCCCAAAGAAACATCAGTGTGACTTTGGTCTTGTCTTTTTTGGATTGTTTGAGCTCTTGGTGGACAATATTGTAATCAGGCATCACCTTACCCGATTTAACAGTCACACTTGTCTGTTCACCAAAGAGTTTAACTCTTAAGGCATCATCATCCAGCATATCCAATGAAGCAGAAGTGATATCACTTGCTTTACACCGTTTAATGTAATCCTGTACCGTTGTTCTGGCTACACCTGTAGCACCTTGTATCTTTCTTGAAGAGAGATCTGCAAGCAGATACAATCTCAACACTTCTCTTGTTTGTCTCATGGGTATTATCCTCATTTATCACCTTTGTATATTGAATACAAAGA
>JAYEOH010000159.1:0-1924 GCA_034722775.1 Campylobacterota bacterium
TTCTCTTTCTCTTCAATTCCACTCCTGTCAAAACGATTTGTGAGCTCCTGCTTGACACGATCGGGGCTGATATCTCTCAGTCCCAGACCAACGAGTGCGTGATAGAGGAGGTCGGCAGCTTCATAGATCACCTGCTCGTCACTCTCTCCGTCGATGGCTACGCAGACTTCATCTGCTTCTTCTCGGATCTTGCTCAGCAGAAGTGCCTTGTCATTCAGAAGTTTTTTGGTCCATGACTTGGCAGAGTCAGGAGCATTTTTGCGCTCGAGTATAGTATGGTAGAGTGTATCGACAACACTATATATTGCATCAGTATCGACCTCTTTGTCGAGTATCTCTCTCCCTTGCAGTGCCGAAGTAAAGAAACAGCTTTTTCGACCTGTGTGACAAGCGACACCCTTTTGTTCGATTTTAAGAATCAGGGTATCGGCATCGCAGTCGAGAAGAATATCATCGATTTTCTGCGTATGTCCGGAACTTTCGCCTTTTCTCCAGATGCGCTGTTTGCTGCGACTGAAGTAGTGGGCGTAGCCTGTTGAAAGCGTCAAATTGTACGCTTCTTCGTTCATATAGGCGAGCATCAAGATATCGTTTGTTTTGCTCTCTTGTGCGATTGCGGGAATGATGGGGTTTTTTTGCCAGTCTAAGTTCATAATGTCTCCGATTTGCAGGGTGTTGTGCCCTCACAACACCATTTTGATTTGTTTTTTGGTGTTGTCGGGAGACAACACCCTACCTTGGTTATTGGTTTGCCACTTCGGAGCGAATGACTGCCTCTTTCGCTTTGCTCTTGGTGTCGACCCAGATATTGGGGACAGCACCGCCAGGCGTGAGGAAGATTTGCGCATTTGTGTTCACTTTAAGCGCTTCGTTGAATTTTGCCTGGGTTTTGATCTGCTCCAGGTGAAGGAGATCTGATGTCAAAGACTCTGAGATAAGTGTATTGGCTTTGGCTTGCTCTTCTGCTTCGATACGGATCTTGTCCGCTTCACCCTGAGCTTCGATACGGTTTCTTTCCGCTTCACCCTTTGCGATCTCTGCTGCTTTTTGTGCCTGTTGTTTGGCTTTCTCTTTTTGCTGTTCAGCGATGGTGACATCCTGCTTGGCGATCTGTACTCTCTCGATCTGATCTTTGATCTTTGGAGGGAGATTGATGGTTCTAAGCTCAACAGAGGTGAGTATTACCGGTTTATTTGGAAGCTCGTCAACACTCTCTTTTACTTTTGTCTCTATGGCTTTCGCGATCTGATTACGCATCTCCGGGAGCTGCTCGGCAGTGTATTGCCCGACAACATCACGAACGACCTCTCTCACTTTGGAGTTGATGATCTTCTCTTCCCAGCTCGATCCCCATTTTTCGATAGTGGCAGGTGCTGATTCGGCTTTGAGGCGGTACTGTACAGCAATGTCGATATTGACAGTCAATCCTCTTTTGTCCAGTACGGAGATAGCGGGGTTTCTTCTCAGGCCGCCCTCAAAACCTCTGTAGGAGTCACCAAGCTCACCGGTACTGACATTGCTGTAGGTGATGAGTCGGATGCGGGTATTGACAGGAATGATCTTCTGTAATACAGGGATATAGAAGTGTAATCCTGCCGGAAGTGGTGTTTGGTCAAATTTACCGGTCTTGACTTTGATTCCCACTTCACCGGAGTTGATGATCGTGAAGGGTTTGAAGGCAAAAAATGCTGCGCCGATAATGACAAGACCTACGATCCATGGCATTACTTTGCCCATGTTGTTATTGTCAAGCGGATTGTTCATATTGAATCCGCCGCCACTGTTTCCGTTGTTGTTGTTGTTGTTCTTGTTGCCGCCCGTATTGCCGGGTTTTTTCTTTTTGAAATAATCATTCATGTCTGCTGGCATTTGGTTGTTCCTTTTTATTGTTTATTATTGGGGTCAGGTGTTTCATGTTTCATTG
>JAYEOH010000160.1:0-1916 GCA_034722775.1 Campylobacterota bacterium
TAATTATAATAATTATAAATCTTGTGTCGCCTGAATGGTCTTAAGATAGCTATTTTCACTTAAATAGAGATAAAGTTTGCCCAGGAGTGCTCTTTTTTCCTTTTCGTCAATCTGTGTTGATTCTTCGATCTTCTGCTTGAGAGATTTGTCCATTTTGCCGGTTTCGTAGTCGAGATCATCAAGAATATCCATCAAATTCTGCGCTTCAATCAGATCATCGAGATGCATGTTGCCTGCTTCATCAAAGTTGACGACGACTTCCGTGGGGTGCGTAAAAAGATTATGTTTCATCCCGAGCACCTCCTGATAAGCCCCTGTCAGAAAAAAAGCGAGAAAATACTCATCCTTTGTCACATCGATATCATGGAGATAGAGTGGCAGATCCGGGTTAAATCCGATCTCGCCGTCACTGTCACAGGTGATATCCCAGAGACTTGCCGGTCGGGTAGGTTTCGTGTCGAGTCGATCCAGCGGCATGACAGGAAAATGCTGTGATAAGCCCCAAAAGTCAGGGAGAGACTCAAAAGCAGAAAAATTGATGAGATACTTCTCCTGGATACGGTTTTGCAGGCGTTTGAGCTCGTTTGTATCTTCATCTTTGAGAAGCAAGATCGCTTTTTTGATGATGAGATTGGCGAGGATCTCCGTATTGGAGCGGTCTTCAAGGTCAATATATCCCAGATCAAAAAGTGTCAGCAGTGACTCCATATGATCGAGTGCATCATGGAGATATTCGCGGGCATTGTTTCGATCTATAGTCTCGAAAAGATCATGGAGTTCCTCTACCAGTGGCGGATTGTTCTTTTTGAGGCGAAGACTTTTTTGATGATACTCTTGAGAGAAAAGTTCCAATACAGGGGTGATCAGCACCGAGTGGCTCGCTGCAATGAATCGACCTGATTCAGTAAAAATATCAGGCGCTTCCACCCCTTTGTTTTTGGCGATCTCCTGCATCAGGAAGACGACATCATTGGCAAACTCTTTGAGTGAATAGTTTCGTGCCCTGGTCTGGCTGTGTTGTGAGTATTCGACTGCAAGGCCGCCGCCGATATTGATCGCAGAGAGAGCAAATGCCCCACGGTTTTTGAGATCAGCATAGATATTGCCTGCTTCGCGCAGCGCTTTTTTGAGTGGAGCGATCTCGCTCATCTGTGATCCGATATGGAAGTGAACCATGGAGAGTTGATCCAGCAGTTCGCTCCGCTTCAGAAGATCAAAGGCTTCGAGCAGTTCTGTGGAAGTAAGTCCGAATTTGGAACTGTACCCGCCGCTCTTTGCCCAGATACCAATGCCTGAGCTGTGCAGTCGGATACGCACTCCGATCTTGGGGGTGACAGGAGTGATACTTTCCTTGTTGAATTCATCATTGACTTCGATGATTGTCTGGAGTTCACCCAGCCCCTCTATCGTGATGGTGATGTTGTGCCCCATCTTTGCGGCAATAAAGCAGAGTCCGATCATCTCTTTGTCTTTGAAGCCATTGACTGTGATAGGGGCACCCAGAGGTGTCTCTGAGATCGCGATGATCAACTCCCCCTTGCTTCCCGCTTCCAAACCATAGCCATAGGGGGACGCAACCTGCATCAGTGAGTGGATAAAATTGGGATACTGGTTGACTTTGAGAGGGAAGACAGCATGAAATTTACCCTGGTATTCAAACTCTTCCATCGCAGTATAAAAAGCATCAAAGAGTGTAGCAATCTGCTTTTTGATGAGATGGGGAAAGCGCAGAAGGAGAGGCCCCTTATAGCCTCTCTCCCGGATAGTTTGAGTGATTTCCAGCAGAGAGGGAGTGTTGGCGTAGTTAAGTGAAAGCTGTCCCTCTTTGATAAGAAAATTATCATCCCCCCATATTTTAAGACCAAAATTTTCCATCATCAATCCTCGTATCGTTTAGGCGCGTATTATACACTATT
>JAYEOH010000161.1:0-33213 GCA_034722775.1 Campylobacterota bacterium
CATACCTAGAATTCCAAACAAAATTGTCGTATATGTAAACAATTTCGCTACGGAATAATCATATTCCAATGCTGCATTTGATTGCATGCAATACCCCCTTAAAAAAATTGCTAATAGTCCAAATTGGACTAAACGCTGAATTATAAGATGATTTGCTAAATAAAAAGCTTAACTACCAAGCTTTCAAATGAAATAGCATTGTTTAAGTTTTGATTAAATAAATATGTTTCAAATCCCTACAGGAGGGGAATAAAGAGGAGTAAAATTGTCCTATTAATTCCTTCCGAGGAAGGTAACAGTACTGTTACGGGAGATTAATATTAAGAATTACTTTGTTGTTGCCGGAGTGGTTGTACGCACGCAGCGAACTCGACGGTCATAGGCCTTACCGTTGGCATCGGTTGCTCCATCTTTGAAATCTATACCCCAGACTTTATCGGGATCACCCATATATTGGGTAGAAGACCAGTAATAGTTTGATTCGGCAATACTGAAACCATCCAGGATAGCCGGATCATATTTTTTATAGTCAATAATTGAGACCAGCTCCTTGACCGTGGGAATACGCCAATCATCATGTTTTCCAAGTCGCAACTCTTTGCAAAGCTTCTCTGCCTGTGCATAAGTCACCCTCTCCGAGTCAACAAAACGGTTATCCTGCCATGTCAATCCTGTCCGCTCATCTATCGCCATCTCTCCAGCCATCAACAATCCTGTTCCCAACATCAATAAGAGAGTTTTTTTCATACGATATCCTTCTATATAATTTTTTTACATTGTATCAGAATTAATTTATATTATCTTTGAATATTATGCCTTCCCTTTTGCACTCTGTATTGAGTGAATATATTGATAGTCGATCTTGATTGTTTTCTCTTTGGGTAGATTTTTTGACAATCTCTCGACCACTCCTTCAAAATCATCAAAAAGATAGTTCGCCATTGATCCCGGGATCGGGTTGATCTCGTTGAGCAGCACTTCTCCGTCCAATACAAAAAAATCACATCGGATGATACTTCCCAAAAAGAGCGGGTCATAAATCTTTTTAAAACTCTCCTGGATCTCCTCTTTCAGTGCATCATTGATATCTGCTGCCAAAACCTGGCTGTCTCGCGAGAAATCCATATATTTTTTATCGAAATCCAAAAACTCCTCTTTTTGAGGCTCTTCTACGATGGAAAGTTCCCAGCTATCCGTTTTGCATCCCGCCTGATTATACTCCTTGACACCCTCAAGAAAGGGTTCGATCACAACATCATTGTCAAACTCAAACGCAACATCCAGAGCATAATCCAACTCTTGAGCCTCTTTGACAATCGTCACACCAATACTGCTGCCAAGCCGCACAGGCTTGACAATGACAGGATATTTGAGAGAGAGAGTGCGATCATCACTTTTGGATAGATGCTGATAAGGGACCACTTTTACACCCAGGTTTTCAGCAAGGAATTTTGTATAGAGTTTATTGTAACTAAGTGCAGAAGCCTCTATGCGAGGAGAGATGAAGGGAATGCCATAAAACTCCATCAAGGATGAGATCTTCCCATCCTCCCCATCGCGTCCATGAATCAAGTTTATCAGGACATCAAAAGCCAGCTCCTTGCTTCCGAATATCCCTTCGGTAAAAAATCCACCTTTTTTCAACAGTAACTGTTTACCTTTTTTGTATTCACCTGAGCTGAATAGCTTGGAGTTAATCTCCTGTGTATCAACAAGATAAAAATCACGATCCTTATCTATAAAGATATATACCAGTTCGCTCTTCTTCAATACCTTCTTCATAGTAATGGCACTGACAATACTGATCTCGTGTTCAAAACTTGACCCGCCAAACAAAATTGCAATCTTCATCTGCACTATCCTTTAGAGATTAATTGTTGGCATTTTATCATATTTATCAAAAAACCAGCCAATTCTCCATCTTGAAAGCATCCTCTGTCATCGGCATACTTTTCCAGCCATTGCTCTCCAGATACATCACGCGCCCGCCAAAATAACCCACGGCATAGCGCTCTTTGAAGATAGGAAACTGTCCCGAATGTAAAAGATGAAATACCTCATCGCTATTAGCAGCGATACGGTAAAAAGCAAACTCCATCTGATGAATCGCCTCAAGTGCCGCATGCAGCATCTCATTGGCATGCATAGATCTACTCAGCAGATAGTAAGAGGGATAAGTCACCGCAGGATCATCCATAATATCGCTAATATAAAGTCGTTCTTTTTTATTCATAGGAAAGTATAGTGTGTTTTAAAGGGAGAGGAGAGAAATATATCAAATTGAAATATAAAACCCCCTCGGTTACTAATTACTAATTGCTAGTTTCTCATTATCCTCAAAGCATCTTCGCAAAATCAGAGAAAATATAGGCACTCTCATGCGGTCCAGGACTCGATTCAGGGTGGTGCTGCACCGACATGACCGGTGCATCATTGTAGCGCAATCCCTCGATGGTATTGTCAAATAGATTCGTGTGTGTCACTGTCGCCACTTCTGTAATGTTATCAGGGACATTATAGTTATGGTTTTGCGCTGTGATTTCGACCGTACCTTCTGCCTCATTTTTGACTGGATGGTTTCCGCCATGGTGTCCGAATTTAAGCTTATAGGTATCGTAACCATGTGAAATAGAGAGAAGTTGATGCCCCAGACAGATACCAAACAATGGGATCTTCGCTGCAATCAGTTTTTTGATCTTCTCCTGCTCCTCTTTGAGGATTAGCGGGTCCCCCGGGCCATTGGAGAGGAATACACCATCTATCTCTTTGGATTCAAACTTGGCGATAATCACTTCTGCTTCCATCGAATTGGGAACTACTTCCACCTCCATTCCCGCATGTGTCAACTCATTGAGGATATTTCGCTTGATCCCAAAATCAAGCGCGATAATTTTTTTACTCGTGCTGGGCTCTTCATAACGGAAGTCCATCGCATTATAGCGGGCATGCTGATGAGTATATGGCTTTTTGGTGCTTACTTTTTCAATATAATTGATCTCTTCAATACGCGGTGATGCATCGAGAATTTTTTTGAGCTCAGGGGCTTCGTGCACTTCTGTAGATGCGACCATCATCATCGCACCCTCATCACGCAGCATTTTTGTCAAATAGCGTGTATCGATCTCCGCAATACCCATCACGCCATATTTTTCAAGCAGCGCATGCAGCGTCTCCTGGGATCTGAAATTGGAAGGTCTTGATTGATAATTACGAACGATAATTCCTTTGCAGTGTGCACTCAGGCTCTCCATGTCCTGTTCGTTGCACCCTACGATCCCGATCTCAGGCATCGTAAAAGTGACAAACTGTCCTGCATAACTCGGATCTGTCACGATCTCCTGATAGCCTGACATAGATGTATTAAAAACCACTTCTCCGACACTTGTACCCTCAGCCCCAAAACTCACTGCCTCAAGCAATGTTCCATTCTCAAAATAAAGACTAACCTTTTCCATATTCACCCCCCTCTATCTATTCAATAAAAGCTTTTCTGCCAAGAGAAGCTTACCATAATTACTCATTCCTAATTACTCACTACTCGTTATCAAAGCATTCCTCTCTTTGATAACTCTTCCTGATAGAGACGCTCATATAGCAGTTCATAATCCTGCGTACCCGGGATTACTTCTCTCTCCATATGCCTGATCTTCTCATATACTATATCATCGATCTCATCATAGGCATCTGCAAAAGATTTAAATGCTTTGAAGATAACATTTTTGATCTGATTTTCATTGACATCGTACTCGATAAGATAATTTTCATACAACTCATCGAGGATCGTATGAGCCAAGTCGTTGTAGCGGTCATCATAATTCATGATAACCCCATGCTCTGCTGCCATCTTCTTTTTGATCATAAAGAAAAGCTGCCGTTCATCGGCATGCTGAAACTCTATCTCATCATAATTTTCATCGATAATATCTTTGACTTTTTCATCAAGCGTATGCTCTTTTTTCAGATTGGCATCGATAATTATCTTCATCGCTTCGACGACGGCATCTCTTCCTTTTGGCATCGTGATAAAGGGTGCATTGGCAAGATCGATACCAATCTTTGTTGCGACATATCCTGTCTGTTGTGGTTTGAGTCTCATCTTATTTCTCCCTGATTATCGTATCTTCTCTTTGCGGACTCGTAGAGATAATCCCCATCTTTGCGCCCACCATCGCCTCTAGTGCTTCAATATAAGACTTCGCTGTATCGGGAAGATCTTCAAAATTTCGAACACCTTCCGTCTTGTCCCATCCCGGAAAAGTTTTGTAGATCGGTGCAGCATCCTCCAAGTCATAAGGGACATAATCGATCTCTCTGCCCTCAACCTCGTATGCCACACAAACCTTCACCTCATCAAAACCATCCAGAACATCCAGTTTCATCAGCGCTATCTGGTCTACACCATTGATCCGTACTGCATGTTTCATCGCTACTGCATCAAACCAGCCGCATCGTCTCGGACGACCTGTCGTCGTTCCGAACTCATGGCCGTTTTTACGCAGCGTTTCACCATCTTCTCCAAAATCTTCACTCGGAAAAGGTCCGTTCCCCACACGCGTACAGTAAGCTTTGGCGATGCCGGTCACTTTACCGATATCCTTTTGGTTAATTCCCAATCCACTGCATGCGCCGGCACTCACCGTCGTCGAACTTGTCACATACGGATAGGTCCCATGGTCGATATCAAGCATCGTTCCCTGAGCACCCTCGAGAAGTATTTTCTCACCGTCGTCCAAGGCTTTCCAGACAAGCAGTGTCGTATCTACGATATAGGGTGCCAGGATATTATGATACCCCTGAAGCTCTTCAAGAAGTACTGTTTCGCTCGGCACTTCAACACCCATCACATCAAAAATCGCTCGATTCTCTTCAAAGTACTCCATGATCTTTGCCGTCAACTTTGCCGGATGATGCAGCTCACCGATACGATGCCCTACTCTGGCGATCTTGTCTCCATACGCCGGTCCGATACCTTTGCCGGTCGTACCGATCGCTTTGTCACCCTTCATACGCTCTTTTGCCTGATCGATCAGCGCGTGATAAGGAAGCAGGAGATGTGCTTTGTCCGAGATAAAGAGTCTCCCTTCCAGGTTGTCGAACTGCTCCATCTCAATGATGAAATCTTTGGGAGAAAGCACCACACCATTACCTACAATGTTTTTTGCTTTGGGGTTCAATACACCGGAGGGGATCAAATGAAGCGCATACTTTTGCTCGCCTATCACGATCGTATGCCCTGCGTTGTGTCCGCCGGCAAATCGACAGACATAGTCATGCGTCTGCGCCATATGATCGACAATTTTTCCTTTTCCCTCATCTCCCCACTGGAGTCCCACGATCAGATCCGCTCTATTCATCTCTCTGCCCATCCTTTTTATTCTCTACTCATTTTTATTGCGATGCACTCATCCGTATAGAGTGCAAATCCTGCAGCTTCGGTCTCGTCCACTGTATAGATACCGCCCATCGCCAAGAGGCTGTTGCCCTCGAACATTTTAAATGTCAGAGATTCATAATAACGCATTTTGGCATAATAAAGCGGTGAAATAACGATATTATCATAGACAATCTCCGATGCCGCTTTTCTGATCTTTTCCAACTCATAAGCGATATCTTCCGGAAAGCAAGTCAAATCAGACAATGCTTCAACCTTATGCAAGCGCACCAACTTTTCGATCCAGGGCAGATCCACTTTCAAAATCTTCTCAATATTGGTCGAGCGTAAAAGATCCAGTGAAATACCATACTTCTCATTGAGAAGATGCGGGATACGAATGTTAGCGAGTTGCAATGTCGGTGACAACTCAAGCGCATTCATGATATGTACCGTCGTATTGACGGCTTCGATGAAGGTACCATCGATCACCTCAGCTCCCACCTGATACTGCTCTTTTGTAGGGAAAGTAACAGTAGGCTGAATATAGAACCACTTTCTCGACTCCATACTCCGCCCCAGCCTTTTCGTCACGATGCGCACCACATCTACCGTACTGTCTGCACGCAGTGTCACTTCGTGATTTTGCTCATCATTAAGCCTGACCAGCGGCTTGACATTAGAGAAGCTCTCATGCTGATGATAGGAAAATATCGGTGTTACAATCTCTTCAAAGCCAAGCTCTTCGAGTGTCTCACCGGCAATATTTTCAATCTTGCGCTTTAGCTTGGCACTCTTGCCAAAATAGAGTCTGCTCCCACTGGGAATTTCGTGTTCAAAAATCATTTTCTGCTTCTATTTTTATTTCTTTTCACATAATCGAAAAGATTATATCCAAAGAGTATTTAGGGACGGGTAAATTAATTTGTTCTTGGTAGGTTTGGCACTGCCAAACGATAATGTGATACCGGTGAACAAATATTGTGGATTTTTTTGAATAGCTCCTAAGCGTTTGGCAATGCCAAACCTACAGGCATCACGACAACCAGTACACTTATCCAAGCACCATCGTCTCCTGCCCAATCTCCTGATATCGACTGTAGTAATGCTCAACAAACTCCCTTACCAACTCATCATTGGGCAAATAAACACCCTCCTCTCTCACAACATAACGGTGCAGATAATTGCCTGCATCCTCTTTGCGGAGGTAGTGTGATGCCAAGTCACGGTAGGCTCTCTGATAGTGGGCTTTCATCATATCATAGCGGCCATAATCGATCTGTATCGTTTTGCTGTAGCTAATCACGCCGCTCTTGAATAATAGGTCGAGGTGGATCAATCCCTCGCAGTAGTAAGGCAACACTTCGCTGACTTCCCGCCAAGCCATCAGACCTACCGCTCGTGAAACCAGATCATCAATGATATGCTTTTTCAATTGAGACTCTTCATTTTCAAAGAATGCCATTAGTCCGCCGGTTGTTGCTTTGAACTCTTCGATATTTTTGAACTGCCCCGTCTGATTCATACTGCTCTCTGTATCATTATCGATCCAGAGAATGTGGCCAAACTCGTGTCCGATCGTCGAGATATCATAAATCTTGTGCCAGAGTTTAGGCTCCTCTTCGATCAGTTTTCTCTGTTTTTTGACAAAACCCTCGCCCATCGTCTCGACACTCAGCCTCATCACCGGTTTGGCTTTTTTCGATGCCATCACAAAGTCTGCATAAGCAAAGATCTTTTTCCCTGACTCAGAAGAGACCTCTTCGTCATTTGGCACCACTTGTGCAGAGAAAAGTCCGTTGAACTCTGCGCCATAATAGAGCGCCGGTTGTCCGATATAGAGCTGTGTCTCTTCGACCTGTATCAGGTTGTTGGCGATGACTTCGTGAGCATTGCCGCCGATCGTCTCAGCCAGCTTCGCTGCAAACTCTTTGATACTGGAGCGGGTGTTTGATCCCTCCTGAAGTGCAGGATTGATGATGCGCAGATCCCACTCCAATGCCACTGCCTTGCGGTAGTGATCTTCATAATACTCCAGGGGATGCCCAATCTGAAGCGGCGTCGTGATCGCCATCCAGGCGCGATCGACATCTGCCCAATATCGGATCAACTCATCCGGTTTGGTATGCTCAAATGCTATTTTCATCGCAAGCAGATAGCTGATCCACTGCTCTTTTTGATTGAAGACAATATCCTTTTGCATCTCAAGTGTCGAAATGAACAGATCCAGAGCTTTGACAATCTCCGCTACCTCCTCTGCAAATGCCTCAGCATAAGAGAGTCTATGATAATTCCCCTCTTTATCCTTATGTAAAACAGAGTAGCAACGATCACCGACACAACCATTTGTATCCAGATCATAGAGTCCTTGCCGCTGCAACGCTTCAAATATTTTCTCTTCATCACCGTTAAAACTCTGGTATAGTTCACGATTGACCCCATGAATGATATGAGTTGTCCAGGCACTCTGCCATCCGCTCATTGCTTGCCCCACAGAATCCACGCCTGCTATAAGCGTACGATAAAAAGAGTTGAGCAGCTGATGTTCTTCGATCCAGGATATCAACCGGGAGTGTCGATCGAGATGAAGCCTGCTCACAAAGAGATATGCTTTCTCTTTTTTGTCGATGATTTCATCTTCATTCAATCCTCCCTTCTGCAAAACCTGCTCCAGCGCATCCTCTCTGAGGCTGATGATTCGTGTCAATGCTGCCATGATATTATCGTCACTCCACTCCATATCCAGGACGGAAAGAAAATCCCTCACAACCTCCTCTGCTTCTTTGTGTTCTCCATTCATTAAAGCGAAGTATCCATTCAATTCACACTGTCGCTTCTGCAACTCGTCATAAATCTTTTGCAAGTCATTCATAAATCTCTTTTTCATATCTTCTCTCTCTTGCATGGCTATACTCCTTTCTCTTTTTTCAGCAGCATCTGCAATATCGGTTTTGCCAATTTGAGCGCTTTGGCACGATGAGATATTTTCGACTTTATCTCATTGTCCAGCTCTCCAAGTGTCTGCGTATACCCCTCCGGTATAAAAATCGGGTCATACCCAAATCCTTTGTCGCCGCGCCTCTCGTTGATCACATCCCCGAACATCCATCCATGGACGACATACTCGCCATATTGGCAAACGATCGCAATGGCGGCCGTATAATAGGCAGCTGTTTTGTGAACCTCTTTTATCTTGATCTCTCCTATAAGTTTGTTGAGATTCTCCCGATCTGTCACACCTTCACCGGCATATCTGGCACTGTAGATACCGGGCTCACCACCGAGCAAAGGCACTGATATACCGCTGTCATCGGCGATGACCAAGTAGGCTTCACCCAGTTTTTCGTAAATCGTCCTGGCTTTTATCAATGCATTTTGAGCAAATGTATCTCCATCTTCTATGATCTCGAAGGGCTCCATCATATCACTGAACGGGATAATATCACCTTCACACATCTGTGTAAACTCTTTAACCTTGCCTTTGTTGGAGCTCGCCAGTATTAATTGCATTCTCTTAACCTTTTTTTAACCCTATAGGACTATAATCCGCTAATTTTATCTAAATATCACAAAAGGATTCCCTTTGAAAGAGATTATCAACAAAGTTTGGCACCTGAGTCTTATTATCGGAATGAGATTTTTCGGACTCTTTGTCGTTATGGCTGTACTATCAGCCTATGCCAGTGACCTTCCCGGAGCCACTCCGATGCTGATTGGTTTGGCGGTGGGCGGTTATGCATTGACACAAGCAGCGCTCCAGGTGCCCTTCGGTGTACTCAGCGACAAGATCGGACGAAAAAAGGCAATCCTGATCGGCTTGCTGATCTTTGCGGCAGGTTCCATCATCGCCGGTATGGCGGATGATATCTATATGCTTCTTCTGGGCCGGTTTCTCCAGGGTGCGGGCGCGATCGGGTCGGTCATCATCGCGATGATCAGCGACCATGTCCGGGAAGATGAGAGAGCCCACGCGATGGCTGCGATGGGGATGGTAATCGCACTGGCTTTTACTGCTGCGATGGTCATCGGTCCGATCATCGGCGGATTTGACGGGGGTGTCTCTACACTCTTTTATCTAACCGCTGCTATGTCGGTATTCTCGATCATCCTGCTCTTTACTGTCGTTCCCGAACCGCCGGCAATCACCCATACTTTTGCTGAAGAGGAGGCGAAAGTCAAAGATGTCTTCAAGGACAAAGACCTGGTGCGTATGTACGTCACCTTTCTCTTTCACTCCTCTACGATGGCGATCGCTTTCTTCCTGATCCCTCTCGTGCTCAAAACGAAATTCGATATGCCTCTGGGTGACTTCTGGAAAGTCTATCTGCCTGCGGTTATCTTCGGTATTATCGCGATGGGGCCTGCTGCAGTTTTCGGAGAAAAATATAACAAAGGCAAAGAGGTCTTCCTCATCTCTATCGGCTTTATCGCCGCTGCTTTCTTGCTGATGGGATTCAGCGAAAATATCTGGCTCTTTGGTACCGGTGTAGTCTTCTTCTTTATCGGTTTCAATATGTTCGAGCCTCTGCTCCAGAGTTTTGTCAGTAAATTTGCCAAAGCCAACCAGAAAGGTGCCGCCCTGGGCGTCGCCAACACCTTTGCCTATATCGGTATGGGTGTCGGTGCGACACTGGCAGGAAAGATCTTCGAGATCGGAAATGTTCAGGCTGTGGCGATCACCGTCCTCATCGTCAGCGTCTTCTGGGCGATCTGGATCTACGGCATGCGCAACCCCGGGCTCAGAGGTACGATCTATCTGGGTACGGATATCTTTGACCGGGAAAAGCTGAATGATCTGCGAACCCACGAAGGCATCACTGATATTTATGTCAATGAAACTGAGGGTATGATGGTGGTGAAATATGACAAAGAGCTGCAGGATGAAGATGTGATTCGGGGGATTATGCTCAAAGGGAGATAGCCCCTCCAGTCATCTGAACTTGTTTCAGGGCACCTCCAATAATCTTATGTTACTATCACCCGATAGACTTCTGATATTATCATATCCAAAAGAGGTCCTTAAGGAGGAGTAATGCAGGAGACTATTGTTATCAAGGCGCCTCTTAGTGGCATTATCTATCCTGTAGAGCAGGTTCCGGATCCGGTCTTCGCTCAAAAGATGGTCGGGGACGGTCTCTCTATCGACCCAACCAGCCACACGCTCCGTGCACCCATCGACGGGACGGTGACACAGATCCACAGTGCACTGCATGCCGTGACACTGACGCATAGCAGCGGACTTGAAGTAATGATGCATATTGGTCTGGATACAGTAACACTCAAATCAAAAGGCTTTGAGGCGCATGTCAAAGAGGGTCAAGAGGTCAAGAGTGGAGACGCGCTGATCATTTTTGATATGGATTATGTCGCTACCCATGCTAAAAGCCTTTTAACACAGGTCATCCTGACAAATGAAGAATTGATCGAGTCTATTGAAAAATCTCAAGGAGCCGTCACTGCCAACGAGAGTACTCTCATGGGTGTGACACTTAAAGAGGGATTTGTCTATGAAAGCGATATAGCTTCAAGTGAATCGACCATCTCCGATGCGGTCATTATCCCCAATAGCACAGGACTGCACGCCAGGCCTGCCGCTGTGCTTGCTGCACTTGCCAAAAAATTCAATGCCACCATCAGACTCCTCAAAGGAGATGAGTCTGCCAACGCCAAAAGTGTGGTAGGTATTATGGGCCTCAATATCGCATATCAGGACAAAGTACAACTGAGTGCATCCGGCAGTGATGCCAAAAAGGCAATCGAAGAAATCCTTCCGCAACTCAAAAGCGGTCTTGGCGATGAAGGTACCAAGCCTATCCTCTCACAGGCAGCGATCGAAACAGTAGAAGATCAGGAGGCAGTACTTGCACCCAGAAGTGATGATCCCGACCTCCTTTTGGGTGTAGGTGCATCACCGGGTATCGCTATAGGTGTCGCAGTCCGTATCAAAGAGGAGACTTTCGACTTTGAAGAAGAAGCGGCAGACAGCCATGAGCAGAATGTTCGCCTGGACAAAGCGATCGAAGAGTCAAAAAACCAGCTTGAAGCCCTCATAGAATCTATGCACAAACAAACCAATGCCTCCAAGGCAGCGATCTTTGCTGCGCATCGCGAACTACTCGACGATCCTGACTTGATCGAGATTTCGCGAAGCATGATCGACAAAGGCAAAAGTGCCGAATATGGCTGGCAGCACGCTTTTAATCTCTATGCGAAACAGTTGGCAGGCCTGCAGAACAAACTTCTCGCAGAGCGCGCCAATGATCTGCGTGATGTCGGCAAGAGGGTTCTGAGGGTCTTGACGGGGAAAGAGTCCGAATCTCTGGAGCTGCCTGACAATGCGATCTTGATAGCGGAAGAGATCACCCCTTCCTTTACTGCGACTATTGATACACAGAAAGTCAAAGGCTTCTGCTCTACGACCGGAGGCGCAACCTCGCATGTGGCGATCATCGCACGATCACTTGATATCCCTGCGATCGTCGGTATCGAAACACGGGCACTGGAGATACCTGACGGTGATCCTCTGATCCTTGACGGCAGCAAAGGAACACTGAGAATGAATCCTTCTGATGCGCTGATCAGAGAGACAAAAGAGAAGCAAAAAGCCATCTTGGAAGAGAAAAGCAGAAACCTCGAAACAGCCCTCGATCCTGCCGTCACCAAAGATGGCAAAGCCGTTGAAGTCGTCGCAAATATCGGTGGCGTGAAAGATGCCATACAGTCCGTTGAACTTGGCGGAGAGGGTGTCGGACTCCTGCGCTCGGAGTTTCTCTTTCTCGATCGCATGACAGCGCCTACCGAAGAGGAGCAGTACGAAGTCTATCGCGATATCCTGCTTGCGCTTGATGGCAGGCCCCTGCTCGTTCGTACACTCGATGTCGGCGGAGACAAACCGCTCGCTTATCTGCCGCTCCCTGCCGAAGAAAATCCATTCCTCGGACAAAGAGGTATCCGTATCGGTCTTGAGAGGCCTGAAATATTCAGAGTCCAGGCACGCGCCATCCTTCGTGCAGGAGCACATGGAAAAATTCGCATCATGTTCCCGATGATCAGTACGATCGACGAGATCAGAGAGGTCAAAATTATGCTGGAACAGGAGCGTGAAAAACTGGGAGTTGATCCCATCGAAACAGGTATCATGGTAGAGGTTCCCTCTACGGCGATACTGGCGGAACAATTTGCCAAAGAGGTGGACTTCTTCTCCATCGGCACCAATGACTTGACACAATATACTCTGGCGATGGACAGAGGGCACCCCAAGCTTGCCGCAAAAATCGATGCTCTCAATCCTGCCGTACTTCGTCTCATCAAGCAGACAGCAGAAGGAGCACACCAGGAGGGCAAATGGGTGGGAGTCTGCGGAGGTATCGCCTCTGATTCTCGAGCAACTCCTGTACTGGTAGGACTCGGTATCGATGAACTCAGTGTCTCTGTGCCTACATTGCCAGCGATTAAAGCTGAAATAAGAAAATATTCGATGGACGAGTGCCAGGCAATAACAGAGGAGGTATTGTCATGTGCCTCCAGCTCAGAAGTGCGCACACTTCTCGAAAGTAAAAGGAGGAAATAATTTTGAACAATTTATCAAAACAACTTTTTTCATTTTTTGGAATAGCAGATTTAAGCGAAAGCAAGAGTTCAAAAACTGCCGACTCCAACACGATGGCGCAACAACTCACAGTTGCCTTTGGCGGCAAAAGCAATATTGGCAACATCGATGCCTGTATCACACGACTCCGTATCGAAGTCAAGGATATCAACAAGGCCAGCAAGGAGAAACTCAAAGCACTGGGCGCTGCGGGTGTCGTGGTAGTAGGGAACAATATGCAGGCAATTTTTGGTCCACGCTCAGAAAATTTGATGACCGATATGCAGGAGTATATGGCACACGCCGGTGACGAAGCGGAACTCTCCGAGCAGGATCAGCCTTCCGAAATAGAGTTTCAATCAAAAGAAGAAAAACCAAAACTGCGCGATCCCAACGCAGCACAAAAAGTAGCCGACTGGGTAGCAGCACTCGGAAGTTCGTTCAATATCACCAAAGTAGAACCTTGTGCCGAAACACGGATCAGGCTCAAGCTCAAAGACAGCAGCACTGTCGATGAAGAGGCACTCAAGAGTGAAGGAGTTGAAGCAGTCATACACATAGACGACCATATCATCCACCTACTCACCGGACTCAACGCAGATCAATATGCTGCCGAGATGAGTGCCCAGATAGCTAAATAATGCGTAGGGTGTTTGTACCCTTACAACACCGTTTGACTCAATAATTCGAATATTGGGATACTTGTTTTATACATTGTTATTGGTGTTGTCGGGGGACAACACCCTACGGTGAAATAAGGAAAAGGTTATTACTCTGCTGCTGAAAGCTTAATCTTGTCTGCATCGACCATTCCTGTTCCCACAGGAATCAGACGGCCGATAACTACATTTTCTTTAAGGTCTTCCAGTCCGTCAACGGTGCCGGCGATTGATGCCGATGTCAATACTTTCGTCGTATCCTGAAAAGATGCTGCGGAGATAATACTGTCTGCACCAACCGCTGCACGGGTGATACCCACAAGCATCGGTTCAGCGATCGCCGGCTCTCCCCAGAGTTGAACCACTCGTTCGTTTTCTGCCTGGAACTTGCGCTTGGAGATGATATCTCCGGCAATAAAGTTGCTGTCACCGCTCTCTACGATCTTGACCTGTCTCATCATTTGCGACACAATGATCTCGATATGCTTATCAGAGATATTGACTCCTTGTCGCCTATATACCTGCTGTACTTCAGAAACGACATACTCGTAGAGATCTCTTTCACCCAGTGCAGCAAGAATATCGTGGCTTGAAATGATGCCATCTGTCAATTTTTCACCGGTGTGCACAAATTCATTTGGATGGACCAGGACCATTTTGCCTTTATCGACAAACTGCTCGGTCACCTGACCGCCCTCACTCGTGATGATCAATCGCTCCTTCCCGCGCAGCGGCTTTCCGAAGCTGACATGACCATCGATCTGAGCGATAAGTGCGATATCTTTGGGTCGTCTTGCTTCAAAGAGTTCTGAAACTCTAGGAAGACCCCCGGTGATATCTTTTGATTTGATCGCCGCTTTTGGTGTCTTTGCAAGAATATCAGCAATACTCACCTCATCTCCATCCTTGACAAAAAGTATCGTTTTTGGATCGAGCTGATAACGGAGTATCTCTCCTGATTCGGACGCCAGTATAATCGATGGCTTATACGCCGCCGGAATATAGTCGTTGAGCTCCAGTCTGGTATCTCCTGTCACTTCATCGAATTGCTCGGCGACAGTAATGCCCGGAATAATATCTTCAAATTTGAGCGTACCGCCCTGCTCGGCGATGATCGGTTCAGAATACGGATCCCACTCAGCAATCACTACCTGAGTTTCACTGGCAGGAGCGGAGATCGTATCTCCTCTCTCAACCATGCCATCGTTAGCCACTTTGATAATCGATCCTCTGGAAATATAGTGTCTGGCTGCCTCTCTGTTGCTCTCGTCGACAATCACAGCAAATAGACCCTTCTCTTCGACAGCAGCTCCTTCACTGATCGTGTTAATCTCCTCAAGATAATCGCCCTTGAGGATGAAATATTTTACTTGACCTTTGGCATCAGTGAGAACCTTCTGTGTCACAGGCGCACCATCTTCCACCTTTAATTCACTCGCAAATGGAACACGGCCAGGCACACTCCAACCCTCTTTGATGATCTCAACAATTGATTCACCCTCGGTTATCTTTTCTCCATCCTTAAACGGCAGATAGAGTTTGCCTTCAATACTGCCGGCAACTCCGGCAAGCTCGTTGGCTTTCGCCACATCAGACTTTCTAAGGTTATATTTGACTTCATTCTCCTGATCCCCATTGACAAAGACAACAATTTCATCATGCGTAATTGTCACAGAAAGTGTTCCGCTGATAACCGCTTTGATCTTCGGCTCAACCAGTAAGATACCTGCATTTCTCCTGTTGGATACGATCAGATGACCTTCTCTATTCTTGAAGACTGCAAGGTTATAGTATCGTATAAATCCTTCTTTGCCGGCAACAACCTGTCGCTCCTCTTTGCCTGCTGTTGCTGTACCGCCGGTGTGGAAAGTTCGAAGTGTCAGCTGCGTGCCCGGCTCACCGATAGACTGGGCTGCGATAACACCGACAGCTTCACCCGGTTTAACCAATTTATTCTCTGCCATATTGAGACCATAGCACTTCGCACAGATTCCTTTTTCGGCCTTACAAGTGGATGGGGCGCGCATGACCACAGATCTGACACCTGCCTCTTTGACCATGGTGGCTGTCTCTTCATCGATAAGCGTCCCCTGGCTCACAAGCACTTCGTTTGTAATAGGATCGATCACATCTTCGGCGATAACACGCCCATAGATTCTATCACTGAGCGGCTCGATCATCTCATTGCCCACGACAATATCAGAAACCTCTACACCTTCGTGCGTACCGCAATCTTCCATATTGACTTTAACATTTTGGGCAACATCGATAAGTTTACGCGTCAGGTAACCCGCATTTGCCGTTTTCAACGCTGTATCCGCCAAACCTTTTCTCGCACCGTGTGTAGAGATGAAATACTCGAGAACATTCAATCCTTCACGGAAGTTGGAAGTAATCGGTGTCTCAATAATCGATCCATCAGATTTTGCCATCAACCCACGCATACCTGAAAGCTGTCGGATCTGAGCAGCAGAACCTCTAGCCCCCGAATCCGCCATCATAAAGACGGAGTTGAATCCCTCTTTGTCTGCCTCAATCAATGTCATCAGGGATTCGGCAATCTCATTGTTCGCATCGGTCCAGATATCGATAATCTTATTATATCGCTCCTGCTCCGTCAAGAGGCCTGCGCCATACTGCTGCTGTATCTCTTTAACCAGAGTTTTAGCCTCAGTGACTCTCTTCTCCTTAAGATCCGGAATCTTAATATCGTCGATCGAAATAGAAACACCTACTTTTGTTGCATATTTGAAACCAATATCTTTCAAGTCATCCAAAAAAGATGCTGTGTCATTGATTCCGCCTATTTTGTAGACATAATCAACCAATGCTCCGATATCTTTCTTTTTGAGAACTTTATTCCAATATTTTTCAGGCACATAGTCCGGAATAATTGATTTGAGGATCAATCGGCCTGCAGTTGATCTTGCAATCTTCCCCTCAACCACTGTTCTGATGCGTGCATTCAGATCAAGTGCCTGCTCTTCAAATGCGATGACAACCTCATCGACATTGGCAAAGAGTTTATGCTCACCTTTAACTTCAGATTTTTCCAGAGTCAAATAGTAGAGACCCAAAATCATATCCTGTGACGGTACGGCAATCGCTTTACCGGATGCAGGAAGGAGGATATTCATCGAAGAGAGCATCAGTACTTTTGCTTCCGCAATCGCTTCATCCCCCAGAGGCACATGTACTGCCATTTGATCCCCGTCAAAGTCCGCATTGAATGCTGAACAGACAAGCGGATGCAGTTGTATCGCTTTTCCTTCGA
Organism: Campylobacterota bacterium; assembly: GCA_034722775.1. Lineage (GTDB taxonomy): Bacteria > Campylobacterota > Campylobacteria > Campylobacterales > Sulfurovaceae > SZUA-451. The sequence goes on from JAYEOH010000161.1 coordinate 16,893, forward strand.
TCAGGCGAGGGTGAAAAGCTTGAATCGAGAGTTTATGCAGTGTCGGTGCACGGTTGAGGAGAATCGGATAGGATTCAACCACCTCTTCAAGGCACTCCCAAACTTCATTGACCTTCAGCTCAATCATTTTTTTGGCTTGCTTAAGCGTCGTTGCATACCCTTTCTCTTCCAATTTTGCCATCAAATGAGGCTTGAAGAGCTCCACTGCCATCTTTTTGGGAAGACCGCACTGATCCATCCTCAAGTTGGGACCGACGACGATAACAGAACGGCCGGAAAAGTCAACCCGTTTCCCCAAAAGGTTCTGTCTGAAACGCCCTTGTTTCCCTTTGATCACCTCAGAGAGTGACTTAAGAGGGCGCTTATTGGCACCCTTGACAGCATTTCCGCGGCGGCCATTGTCAAAAAGTGCATCGACAGACTCCTGCAGCATTCTCTTTTCGTTCCGCACAATAATTTCAGGTGCATCCAGCTCTGTCAAACGCTTGAGGCGCTGGTTACGGTTGATCACTCTTCGATAGAGGTCATTGACATCAGAGACGGCAAACTTACCGCCATCAAGACTCACCAATGGTCTCAAGTCCGGTGGAAGAACCGGCAGTTGAGTCAACATCATCCACTCTGGTCTGTTGCCGGAGTTGAGGAATGCCTCGATCACCTTGAGGCGTTTGACAATGGTCTTTCTCTTTGCTTCAGATTTTGTCGCAGAGATATCCTCTTTGAGCTGTCCAAACATCTCTACGAGGTCTAGATCAGCCAGGAGCTCACGGATCACTTCACCACCCATACGGGCATCGAGATCACTCTCTCCAAATCGTTGTATGATCTGCTGATACTGCTCTTCATTCAGGACATCAAATTTGGCAAGAGGATTCAAGCCTTCACTGTCATAACTTGCCTCACCTGGATTTTTAACAATATAGGCTTCATAGTAAAGTACCCGCTCCAAATCTTTCATCTTGACACCCAAAAGGGTACCGATTCGAGACGGCAATGAACTCACATACCAGATATGTGCCACAGGAGCAATCAATGCAATATGCCCCATTCTATTCCGTCTAACTTTGGAGGAGGTCACTTCGACCCCGCACTTTTCACACACGACACCCTTGTAGCGCATCTTTTTGTATTTACCGCAAAGACACTCATAATCCCTGATCGGGCCGAAGATTTTAGCGCAAAAGAGCCCATCTCTTTCCGGCTTCAGGGTACGATAGTTGATCGTTTCAGGCTTTTTGACTTCACCATAACTCCATGAGAGTACTTTCTCCGGACTGGCAACGCGCAGCTGCAGTGCTTCGATATCCTTGGGTCTCTCTTCACTATTGAGATCAATCGGTATTAAATTTTCTAATTGCTTACTCATGTTCACCCTCTACTTCTTTATTCTTCTGGTACAGTTCCACATCCAGACCCAGAGCCTGCAGCTCTTTGGTCAGGACAAACATTGTCTCAGGGACACCGGATGCCGGCACACTCTCACCTTTGGTAATCGCCTTGTAGGCTCTGGCTCTACCCTCCACATCATCAGACTTGATGGTCAGCATCTCTTTGAGAATATGGGATGCGCCATAAGCTTCAAGCGCCCAGACTTCCATCTCCCCAAACCTTTGCCCCCCAAAGAGTGCTTTACCGCCGACAGGCTGCTGTGTCACGAGAGAGTATGGCCCGGTTGAACGCGCGTGAACCTTCTCGTCGACCAAGTGATGCAGCTTGAGCATATACATATACCCGACATTGACACGCTCGATCATCTTCTCGCCCGTCATACCGTCATAGAGTACTGTTTTGCCATCTTCATCGATCTTTGCCAATTCAAAAAGTTTGGCGAACTCATCACGGTTGGCACCTTCAAAAACAGGTGCAGCAAATTTGACACCATTGCTCCAGTCTCTTGCATAGACAAGCAATTCATCATCGCTCATCTTTTCCATTGTCTCTTTGGCACTCATCAGTTGTGCAACATCGGCAATCTGAGCCATCTTGGCTCTCAAATCTTCAATGAAACTCTCTTGTTGATTTTCAAACATCTCCTGAATCTGTTCACCGAGTCTTTTGCCCACGAGTCCCAAGTGAACCTCGAGTATTTGACCAATATTCATACGACTTGGAACCCCTAGAGGATTCAAGATAAGGTCAACCGGTCTTCCATCCTCCATATAAGGCATATCTGTCTCGGGAACGATGTTGGAGACGATACCTTTGTTTCCATGACGGCCTGCCATCTTGTCTCCCACCTTGAGCTTTCGCTTTGTGGCGATATAGACTTTGACCAACTTGGTTACACCGCTGGGGAGAATGTCATCTTTTTCAAGGACACCCAACTTATCTTCGTGATCAACCTTGAGCCGCTTCTTCTGCTTGAGGAAGTAGTTCTTGAGTGAGTCATACTCTGACTGCACTTCATCAGCAAATGACTGAACGACACCTTTGAGTGCAAAACGGTTGACCCCTTTGATAATCTCTCCTGGGATGCTCTCGCCTTTTTTATACTCTGTGCCGCCAACAGCAGTATCTTGAGCCAATTTATTTTTGGAAAGCAATGAAGTGATTCTCAACATCTCTTCTCTGTCGATCATTAGAAGCTGGTCATGGTGGTCACCATCAAGTGCTGCCTTCTCCTCTTCAAAGGCTTGGATAGCACGCGCATCCTTCTCATAGCCTTTTTTTGTAAATACTTTGATATCTACCACCACACCTTCCATAGAGGCTGGACAATAGAGTGATTTGTTGACTACATGCCCTGCTTTTTCACCAAATATTGCACGAAGGAGTCGCTCTTCCGGAGTCGGCTTGATCTCCCCTTTGGGACTCACCTTCCCAACCAGAATCATTCCCGGCTTGACATGCGTACCCATCTTGATGATACCGCTGTCGTCAAGATGCAGCAACTCATCTTCTCGAATGTTAGGGATATCACGGGTGATCTCTTCAGTACCATGCTTAAGCTCTCGCGCTTCAATCTCTTTTTCATAAGTATGGACGGAAGTGAAAGTATCTTCGCGGATCAACTTCTCAGAAATTATGATCGCATCTTCATAGTTGTACCCGTTCCAAGGCATAAATGCCACGAGTATATTCTTGCCGATAGCAAGCTCACCCTGATCCATATTCGGACCATCTGCGATCACTTGGCCTGCATCAACTTTGTCACCAAGCTGAACGATCGGTGTCTGCGTAAAGGTTGTATTCTGGTTGGTACGCATGTTTTTTTCGAGAGGATAGTGGTCGATGAAAACACCGCCCTCATCTTCACCCATCACATAGATATTTTTGCCATCTACCTTTTCAACACTGCCGCTTCGTTTTGCTTTGCTGGACTCCCAGGCATCACGACTCACAATCGCTTCCATTCCTGTACCGACGACCGGTGCATCTGTTTTGAGCAGCGGTACAGCCTGTCGCTGCATGTTGGACCCCATCAAAGCACGGTTTGCATCATCGTGCTCAAGGAAAGGGATCAATGCCGCTGCCGTACCTGATATCATCAGAGGCGAAATATCAATCAAGTCAACTCTTGAAACAGCATTCAATTCGATATTACCATTGAGTCGTGTTTCGATCAAGTCTTCGACGATATTCCCCTCTGCATCTACTACAGTTGAGGCAGGAGCGATACACTTATCCTCCTCCTGGGTTGCAGTGATATAGACAATTTCATCCGTTACTTTACCATCTTTGACGATCTTGTAGGGCGCTTCGATAAATCCAAGTTCATTCACTTTTGCATAGGTAGCCAGGGTGTTGATCAAGCCGATATTCTGTCCCTCCGGTGTCTCGATCGGACAGATACGGCCATAGTGTGTCGGGTGAACATCACGAACTTCAAAACCGGCTCTCTCTTTGACCAGGCCGCCCTCACCCAGCGCAGAGAGTCTTCGCTTGTGTGTCACTTCCGAGAGTGGATTCGTCTGGTCCATAAATTGACTCAACTGACCGCTTGAGAAGAACTCAAGTATTGTATTGGTAATCATCTTGGAGTTGACCAAATCATGGGGCATCAACTCATCAAGCGTCCCGCTGATCGTCGTCATCTTATCTTTGATAGCCTTTTGCATCTTGGTCAAACCGTTGTGAAGTTCATTTCCCAGAAGTTCGCCGATGGCACGGATTCTTCTGTTTCCAAGGTGGTCACGATCATCGATATGCCCCTGGCCGTTTTTGACCTTGATCAGATATTTGACTGTATTGATGATATCTTCAGCTGTCATGACTGTCACATACTCAGGAATATCCAGACCCAACTTGTGGTTCATCTTCATTCGACCGACTTTAGTCAAATCATATCGTTCCGGATCAAAAAAGAGTTGCCTAAGGAAAGCCTTTGCCGCTTCAGGCGTCACCGGTTCACCCGGTCTCATCACCTTATATATACGGATTGCTGCTAGAACATTCTCATCTTCGATCTCTTCTGTCTGCTTCAAGAGTCTCAAGCTCTCCTGGTCAGCGATAAATGCTTTGATAATAGAACTATCCGTATCTTCAGCAAGATCATTGGCGATTTCAATCGTTTCAATGCCCTGTTCGATCATCTTTTTGAGTTTTGCTTCATCGAGTGAAGAGACGACATCATAAAGAACTTCACCGCTCTCCTGGTCGATAACAGCTTTGGCAAGATATCGCTCCATCAAAAGATCCAGAGGATATTCGACCCACTCCAGACCCTCTTCGATCAGCTTTTGTGCTCTTTTTTTAGTGAGACGCTTACCTGCCCCAACAATAATATTTCCATCCATATCCTTGACATCATACTCTGTACGGCCGGCAAAATCATCAGGATCAAATCGTGCCAGGAATCGATTATCCTTAATACTGATCATTTTTGTAGGATAGAAAAGCTTGAGAATATCTTCTTTGGAATAATCAAGCGCGCGGAAAAGGATCGTCACCGGGATCTTTCTTCTTTTATTGATGCGCGCATAGAGAATATCTTTGGCATCATATTCAAAATAGAGCCAGGAACCCCTATCCGGAATAATTTGTGCAGAGTAGATCAGCTTGTTGATCACCGTAGTAGCCTCTGCCTCTTTGAAGATAACGCCGGGGCTTCGGTGAAGCTGATTGACGATAACTCTCTCGACACCATTGACGACGAAAGAGGTTCTATCGGTCATCAGAGGAATATCCCTCACGAAGACAGCTTGTTCTTTGATCTCTTTGGGGTCAAGCCTCTCTCCTGTCTTTTCATCTCTATTCCAAATCGTCAAGGCAATATTCATCTTCAGTGATACGGAATAGGTCAACCCTCTCTCCATGCACTCTCTGACGGTATACTTTGGTTTGATAATTTCACTGTTCTTATAGGTCAATGTCAAACGATTCTGCTGATCATGGATCGGGAAAGAGGAGCGAAATACTTTCTCTATAGTACTGTTTCGTCTGTCTCTTTCACCCAACATCAAAAAGTTTTCATAACTCTTCTGCTGAAGCTGCAGCAGATTTGGGATTTCGATCTCTCTGGGGGTTTTAGAAAAATCAACACGCAGTCTATTTCCGGAATGTAAAGAATTTAACATAGGCTACCTTTATGGGGTTTGTAGTTTGTAATTTTTTTGTATTTGTTATAAGATACACGAAAAAACCATTGCAAAGAGCGTAAATATTAGCCCTTAATAGTTTGTCACTGTATCTGCTGGGATAGTGGTGATATCCGATAGAGGATCGGTACTAAGTACCGAGGCCTTTCGGATAGATAATTATTTAAGTTCGCAAGAAGCGCCGGCTTCTTCGATCTGCTTTTTAAACTCTTCTGCTTCCTCTTTGGATACACCCTCTTTAAGAACAGATGGAGTCTCCTCAACAGCTGTTTTTGCCTCTTTGAGACCAAGACCCGTGATAGCTCTTACAACTTTAATCGCATTGATCTTCTTTGCACCGGCATCAGTCAGTACAACATTAAACTCAGTCTGCTCATCTGCAGCTGCACCGGCTTCGGCTGCACCGCCGCCGGCGACAACTGTCGCCTGAGCTGATACGCCAAATTTTTCTTCGAATTCTTTTACAAGCTCAGAGAGCTCAAGAACAGACATGTTAGAGATAAATTCAATTACATCTTCTTTTGTTGTTGCCATTTTATTTCCTTTTAGCTTAGGTTATTTATATTGTGTAGGGTCGATACAATCGACCATTTCCTAAATGCATTATAATGGTCGATTGTATCGACCCTATAATGAAGTTCTTATGCCTCTTCTTCTCTCTTCGTCGCAAGTGCCGAAAGTCCGATCGTAAAGTTCTGTACCGGAGCATTCCAAACATTGAGCAGCATACCGAGAAGTTCTTCTCTTCCAGGAAGTTTCGCCATTGCATTGATCGTAGCCAAATCAACTGCTTTACCTTCAAGAAGACCGGATTTGATCACAAACTTATCTTGGAATTCTGTAGCAGATTTATCTGCAACTTTACATGTTGAGATTTGATCATCACCCCAGATTACAAGATTGGTATCAACAAACTCTACTGCTTCCTGTCCGGCATTTGCCAGAGCAATCGCAGCAAGTTTATTTTTAACAACTTTGACTTGTGCTTCGTTCTCTCTTGCCAGGCTTCTGACAGATTCAAGTTCAGCCACTGTCAATCCTTTGTAATCACATACAATGATCGCAGCAGAATCTGTAAATCCTTCTGTCATTTCAGCAACAAGTTGCACTTTTTCTGTTCTTGTCATTTTTTCTCCTTCCGACCTCTAACCGGGTATCTGCCTGAAAGACAGAATCCATCATTTAATGGACATCCATTAAGCTCTCGCCCCCGCTATCTTCAGTCTAAGATAAATAAATTTTTAATTCTTTTATTTGATATCAGCCACTTCGGATGTATCAAGTGTTATCGATGGACTCATAGTCAGAGAAATTGCAGCATTGGTCATATATTTACCTTTTGCTGATGCCGGCTTTGCCCTGTTGATCTTCTCTATCAATGTGATAAAGTTCTCTTTGATGGCAGTTTCGTCAAAGCTTACTTTACCGATACCTGCATGGATATTTCCTTTTTTGTCAACTCTAAAGTTAACCTGGCCGCCCTTTGCATTCTTGACTGCTGCCGTAACATCCATAGTTACTGTTCCGGTCTTGGGATTTGGCATCAAGCCTTTCGGTCCAAGAATCCTGGCAACTTTACCAAGTACACCCATCATATCCGGTGTAGAAATCACAGTATCGAAGTCAAGATTTCCTGCCTGTATCATTTCGATGAGCTCATCGGAACCTACAAGATCAGCACCTGCCGCTTTTGCTTCGTCAACCTTTTCACCTTTGGCAAAAACAGCAACACGCACTGTTTTACCTGTCCCGTGAGGAAGCACAACCGAGCCTCTGATCATCTGATCGGCATGTCGCGGATCCACATTGAGATTCAATGCTATTTCAACTGTCTCGTCAAAATTCGCTGACTTAAGATCTTTGATCAACCCAAATGCTTCATCAACACTATAGTGTTTGGTAGAATCAATTTTTTCTAATAGTTTTGTTGTTCTTTTACATGTTTTTTTCGCCATTATTTTCTCCGCTAATTTGCTCCCACACTCTTTTGAATCTGTGTGGTATAAAAGATTTAGTCTGTAATTTCTACACCCATACTTCGACAAGAGCCGGCAATAATTCTTGCTGCCATCTCTCTGTCGTCCGTATTGAGGTCCGCTATTTTCTGGTCGATGATCTCATCAAGCTTTGCTTTAGTGATCGATCCTACTTTAGTCGTAATAGGGTTATCAGTCCCTTTTTTGATACCTGCAGCCCTCAAGATCAAGTCACTTGCCGGTGGCTGCTTTGTCTCAAATGTAAAACTTCTATCACTATAGACTGTGACGATTACAGGAATCTTGAATCCCATTTTGTCTTTTGTCTTTTCGTTGAATGCTTTACAAAACTCCATGATGTTGACACCTCTTTGTCCCAGTGCAGGACCGACAGGTGGTGATGGGTTTGCTGATCCGGCGGGGATCATCATCTTAAATTTATCAGCGATCTTTTTTGCCATCTTTTACTTCCTTGTATTTGATTTTGTACTTAAATAATCTTCTCTACTTGCGTGTAGAGTATCTCTACCGGCGTATTACGGCCAAAGATAGAGACATTAAGTTTGAGCTTTCCATGGTCGAGATCATACTCCTCAACCATTCCTGTAAAGTTTGAAAATGGCCCATCAACGATGCGTACCATTTCACCATTTTCGAAGTCAACCTTCGGACGCGGTGCAGTTTTCTTCTCCATCTTCTCCAGAATCACCTTGATATCAGACTCACTAAGTGCCGTTGGTGTTTTCTGCTCACCAATGAAGCGTGAAACGCGAGGCAGACTCTGTATCTTGTGCCAGAGATCTGTATCCAGGGCAATATGCGCAAATGCATATCCCGGATAGAGAGATCGTTCAGTGATCTTCTTCTCTCCATTTTTGACTTCGATGACCTCTTCGGTAGGAACGACGATTCTATCGACTTTCTCTTCGATGCCAAAGTCTATTGCAAGTTGCTCAATCGCCCTTTTGACTGACTGCTCGCTGCCTGCATAGGTTTGGATTGCGTACCATTGAAAATCCATCTAATTAATCCTATAAAACTGTTGAGATGATTGATGACATAAAGAGGTCAACCAATGCTAAAAATATTGATATAACAGTCACTACGAGAATGACTGCCAAAAATGCTTGTCTAACTTGTACTTTTGTCGGAAATATAACTTTATGAATTTCTTCTCTAGCATGTGCTATAAATGTTGAAATTTTTCCCATTATTGTTTACCTTAATTGTGGCAGGCCAAGAGGGACTCGAACCCCCGGCACCTGGTTTTGGAGACCAGTGCTCTACCAACTGAGCTATTGGCCTATCTTTGAAAAGGTGAAGCTTGTTACAGCTTCATCTCTTTGTGGACAGTATGCTCTTTGCACCATCTGCAATATTTCTTCAGTGCAAGTTTTTCTGTTGTCGTTTTTTTATTCTTTGTTGTATGATAGTTGCGTCTCGTGCACTTTTCACACCCTAAATGAACTGTTTCTCTCATCTGTTATCTCCTGTGATAAATTTGCAAGAGGATAAAACCTCTCACAAATACGCTTACGCGATTACCTTACTAACAACACCGGCACCAACAGTTCTACCACCTTCACGGATAGCAAATCTGGTACCTTCTTCAAGTGCAACCGGTGCAATAAGCTCAACATCGATCTTGACATTATCACCAGGCATAACCATCTCAGTACCCTCCTGGAGTTGAACTGAACCTGTTACATCTGTTGTTCTGACATAAAACTGTGGTCTATAGTTGTTAAAGAATGGAGTGTGTCTACCGCCCTCTTCTTTAGTCAATACATAAACTTCAGCTTCGAACTTCGTATGTGGCGTAATAGAGCCTGGCTTACAAAGAACCATACCTCTTTGCACTTCATCTTTGTCGATACCACGGATAAGAACACCGCAGTTGTCACCAGCCTGACCACACTCCATCTCTTTACGGAACATTTCAACACCGGTAACTGTAGTTGTCTGAGTATCTTTGATTCCAACGATCTCAACAGTTTCACCGACACAAACAGTACCTCTATCGATCTTGCCCGTTACAACAGTACCACGACCCTGGATAGAGAAGATATCTTCGATAGGCATCAAGAACTCTTTGTCAGTTTCTCTGACCGGCTCAGGAATATAAGTATCTACAGCATCCATAAGCTCAACAATTTTTGCTGACCACTCACCGAGTGTACCAGCTTTTGCTTCTTCAAGTGCCTGGAATGCAGAACCGGCAATGATTGGTGTATCGTCACCCGGGAATTCATACTCAGAAAGAAGTTCTCTTACTTCCATCTCTACGAGTTCAAGCATCTCTTCTTTATCTTCATCATCAAGCTGATCTTCTTTGTTCAAGAATACAACGATATATGGTACACCTACCTGGCGTGAGAGAAGAATATGCTCTCTAGTTTGCGCCATTGGACCATCAGTCGCAGCGATAACAAGAATAGCACCATCCATCTGAGCAGCACCAGTGATCATGTTCTTAACATAGTCAGCGTGACCCGGGCAGTCAACGTGTGCATAGTGACGACCTTCAGTTTCATACTCTACATGAGAAGTAGCGATCGTAATCCCTCTTTCTCTCTCTTCAGGAGCATTATCGATTGCATCATAATCCATAAGTGCTGTATTGTTTTTTGTTGCAAGTACAGCTGTAATTGCAGCAGTCAGTGTTGTTTTACCATGGTCAACATGTCCGATTGTACCAATGTTAACATGGGGTTTCGTTCGTTCAAATTTTTCTTTAGCCATCTTTTTCTCCTAGATTTGTATTTCAAATTACGGCTGATATTATATCAGGTTTAGCTCAAGATTCCTTGAGAATATCTTCAAGCACTCTCGGACCCATACCCTTGATATGGACAGAACTGCTACAAACAGTGTTTGGTAGCACTTTTGTCCATATTGCAAGTGGAGCCCAGAAGCGGAATTGAACCGCCGACCTCTTCCTTACCAAGGAAGTGCTCTGCCTCTGAGCTATCTGGGCATTCTGTTTTTGTTTATTGATAATAGTTAATTTCAGGTTTGGAAAGCTTTTAAATGTGAAGTTGTTTATCGATATAGATGATAATTCACACAGCTCCCAGTATCTATAAATATAAATTGGAGCGGGAAACGAGACTCGAACTCGCGACCCTCAGCTTGGAAGGCTGACGCTCTAGCCAACTGAGCTATTCCCGCATCATTTATGTGATCGTACATGGTGGTGAGTGAAGGATTCGAACCTTCGAAGACATAGTCAGCAGATTTACAGTCTGCCCTCGTTGGCCACTTGAGTAACTCACCTTAATGTTCTGATCGTATTACTGGTCAAACACTGATAATTATATTTTATGGAGCTGGCAAAGGGACTCGAACCCCCGACCTGCTGATTACAAATCAGCTGCTCTAGCCAGCTGAGCTACGCCAGCACCATACATTTAGAGCCACTTGGACTAAAAATGGAACGCAATTATAGGGAAAAAGCAGATGAATGTCAAGGGTTATTTGATATTTTCTAAAAAATAATACTTTTTTTATGAATTTTGGCAAAATATCAGCTATAGTTATGTTCCTATGAAGAACGCCTCAAGGAGTGAGCAGATGAAAATACTTTTAGCCCCCAGTGAAACCAAAAAAAGCGGGGGAACAGAAAACTTCGATATCGGATCACTCCTCTTTGAGACTTTGACTCCACTGAGAACCGACCTCCTCCACAGCTACATCAACATACTTCAAAAAGGAGATTTACAAGAGCTCAGCAAAATGTTCGGACTGAAAAAAGAGTCTGATATTCTTGCCAACAAAAAAGATATCGTGCATGAATTGACAATGAAAGCTGTCGAACGCTATACAGGTGTCGCATTTGACTATCTCGACTACCCTCATCTTAGTAAAGAAGCTAAAAACTACATCGATACCCATGTCATTCTCTTTTCCAATCTCTTCGGTCCCATTCGTGCCTCTGATATGATCCCGGAATACCGACTAAAGCAGGGGTCCGCTGTCGGTGAGATCAAAACAGATAAGTTTTATTACGTGCATAGTGCCCAATTGATGGAAGCCTACCTCGCTGACGAAGAGGTCCTGGATCTTCGTGCAGGATTTTATGACAAATTTTACAAGCCCCTAAAACCCTATACTACACTTAAATTTATCAAAGAGGGAAAAGTGGTCAGCCACTGGGCAAAAGCCTACCGGGGTATCGTTCTGAGAGAGATCGCAATAGCTGGCGTTGATACAATAGAAGAATTTATGAAACTAGAGATAGATGGATTGAGTGTCCAGGAGATACTCAACAAAGGAATCCATACAGAGATTATCTATGAGATTGACTGAGCTTCGACATGATCAGCAAATCCGGTACCTGCTTCTCTATAGATGTTAAAGACGGCTGTTGCGCCCGCTTTGCGCAAGCGCTCCTCCTCATCCGGGTATTTTGCTGCAGCAGCAATGCTTCCGGTGAACGATATCTCCCGTAATTGCTCCAGGGCATCCAAATTGGCTTGGAGATTCGGGAGGGCAAGCATGACAAGCTTGAGTTTATGGGTTCGCTCCATCTTATCCCAGAAGTCTGAATCACTGGGGTCGCCATAGAGAACTTTGCGTTCTGATTTCTCGTGCTTTTTGATCAATTCGGCGTCAAAGTCGATACCGACCACCGTGTCGCCATGGAGTTCACACATTTTGTCATAAGCGCCGCTTCCGATTCTGCCCATACCAAAAACAGCAATGGTTGCATCACGCGTATCCAGCAACATGTCATCCGGAAGCCTCTCCCTGTGCTGAAACCTCATCCAAAACTCTCTGTGCTGGCTATATATCCTGTCATCGATATTGTTGAGCGGAGCAGCAACTACAAATGAAAGGGAGAGTGCGATAGCGATCACGACCAGCCATTCGGCATCCAGCCAGCCACTCGAGACACCGATCGCAGCTACGATCAGACCAAATTCACTGTAGTTTGTCAGGTTGAGAGTTGCCAACAGCGAAGTTCGTGCCCGTAGCTTGAAACGGGTCATCAGCGCAAAGAATAGTGCTGATTTGACAAAGATAAAAGGCACAAGCAGCAGCCCAATAATCAATGCCTCCAGTGACAGATGGCCCGACATGCCGATAGAGAGAAAGAACCCCACAAGGAACAGATCCTTAAAGCCCAGCATCGATTTTGCCATCTCGTGTGATTTGATGTGAGTTGATATCAGCACCCCCATGACAAGGGCACCCAAGTCACCTTTTACCCCAACCAGCTCAAAGAGTTCAGCTCCGCCAAGAGCAAGAACAAAACCATATAAAATCAGTAGTTCGCCATGATCTGTTTTTTGCAGCAGATATTGGAACAGGTACCGCAAAGGAATAAGTAAAATCAGCAGCAGTGCCCAAAGCGAAGGGAGCTTTCCTGCAGATGCCGCCAAAAAGATAACTGCAGCCAGATCCTGCATGATCAGGATACCGATAGCGATCCGTCCATGCAGGGACCTCATCTCCCCCTTTTCCTCCAGCATCTTGACCACAAAGACGGTACTTGAGAAGCTCAATGCAAAGGCCAGCATGAGTGAAAGCTTGAGGTCCAAGCCCAGGAAGAGCGGGGCACCCATCAAAGCCAAACCAAAGATAGCCGCTCCAAAGAGCGCAATAATAACTGTCATATGCAGTAGAGTCACGGACCACACCTGTGGTCTCATCAGTATCTTCAGGTTCAGCTTGAGACCGACAGTAAACAGCAGCAGCGTGATACCCAGGTCAGCAAGTTTCTGTAACACCTCTCCACTCGCCATACCCAGCCAATTGAGCACAAAACCCGTCGCCAGGAAGCCTACCAAAGGCGGTAAACCGATCGCTCTCGCCAGAAAGCCCAGAAAAAAAGCCAGAGTTATCCAAGTGACATCTCCCATCGCGATTGCAACCCATTCAAAGTCCATAACTCTTCTTCTTTTGCCCTATCTATTTCGATCCATATATCGTACAAAAAACTTCTCCAGCTCTACGAGGAGAAGTACAGAAGAGGCGACCAATATAATACGCAACCATACAACAAAGTCAATTGCCGTGGTACCAAACAGCAATTGCATTGGTGCAAGATAGGTGAAACAAAGCTGAAGTATGATGAGTGTCGCAATGGCTATCAGCACGTAACGGTTACCGGCTATTCCCCTCCAATTCAATACCGAGTCCGTAATATAGCGAGAGTTAAATAGATAAAAGATCTCAAACATGACTAATGTGTTCACAGCCACTGTTCGCGCATATTCGATAGTAGTCCCCTGCTCCATCTCCCAAAGAAAAAGTCCAAATGTGCCACTCATCAGAATAATCGAAACATATACAATACGCCAAACAAGATAAGGTGTCAGTATAGGTTCGCCGGCATCACGCGGAGGCCGCTGCATTACATTTGGTTCAGGCGGCTCAAATGCCAGGGATAGCGCCAATGTAACCGCTGTCACCATGTTGACCCAGAGTATCTGCACCGGCGTGAGTGGCATTTGATGAAAACCAAAAGCGATGGCAGCCAGGATAATCAATGCTTCGCCGCCATTGGTAGGCAGGATGAATAGAATAGCCTTTTTGAGGTTGTCATAGACAGTGCGACCCTCCTCTACAGCATGCGTGATCGAAGCAAAATTATCATCTGCCAGTACCATTTCGGCAGCTTCCTTTGCGGCCTCTGTGCCATTGTGCCCCATAGCAGTACCGACATCAGCACGCTTAAGAGCCGGCGCATCATTCACGCCATCACCCGTCATGGCTACGATCAAACCCTGCTTCTGCAGCAGTCTGACCAGGCGAAGCTTATGTTCAGGATTGACGCGCGCATAGATATCAACTTCCTGCACACGCTTACTCAGTACCTCTTCACTCATCATTTCAAGCTCTTCTCCTGTGAGCAGATCATTGGTATTGGTAAGTTTCAGCTTCTTGGCGATAGCACGTGCAGTTGCTCCGTGATCACCCGTGATCATCTTCACCCTGATCCCCGCCCTCTCACAGATTTGCACCGCTTCAACTGCCTCATCTCGAGGGGGGTCTATCAAACCAAACAGACCCAAAATGATCAAGCCATTCTCTATTTCACTAAATTCAAGTTCCATCTGTTGATGATTTGCCGGCTTGAAAGCAATGGCCAATACACGCTGTCCTTTCTGGGCCAACTCTTCGATACGCTTCAGCCAGTGACCCCTGTCCAAAGGCTGGTCACCGTCGATATTTCTCTGATGAGAGCACATCTCCACTATTTGCTCAGGTGCCCCTTTGAGAAAAATAAAGGCATCACCGGTATGATCGTGGTGAAGCGTTGCCATAAAGCGGTGCTCTGATTCGAAAGGGATGAGATCAGTGCGAGGGTACCGTTTGGTCTCCCCATCCATATCCAACCCCACCTTTATGCCGGCTACCAGCAATGCTCCCTCCATCGGGTCACCATGAACAAGCCATTCACTCTTTTTTTGCTCTAACGATGCATCATTGCAAAGCATCGCAGCCCGGGTTATCTCCTGCAAAAGTGGTCTCTCTTCCGGAAGCACACCCCTCTCCGACAATGATATGGCACCATGGGGATCATAACCCGTTCCGCTGAGCTCAAACAGGTCAGAGGCGGTAGCGATCGTACGCACCGTCATCTCATTACGGGTCAAAGTGCCTGTTTTGTCTGAGCAGATCACAGATACGGCGCCCAGCGTTTCAACGGCTGGCAACTTGCGGATAATCGCATTACGGCTCGCCATACGCTGTACACCAATCGCAAGTGTGATAGTCATAATAGCGGGCAGTCCTTCGGGTATTGCGGCCACTGCCAGACTTACAGCAGCAAGGAACATTTCAGCAGCAGCAAAATCCCTGACGAATAAGCCGAATGCAAAGGTAATGAGGGCAATACCCAAAATAGCGACAGTAAGCCAATGGCCAAACTGAGCCATTTGACGCAACAGAGGCGTGGTCACCGACTCCACTTCTGATACCAGCGTACTGATGCGGCCGATCTCTGTTCGTGCGCCAGTCTCAACCACCACACCGCTGCCTTGTCCATGGGTAACCAGTGTACCCGAATAAGCTATGCAGAGGCGATCACCGATGACGCTCTCCTCCGCAACAGGATCTGTGATCTTCTCAACTGCCAGCGACTCACCCGTGAGCACAGACTCCTGTATCTGAAGTCCCTTTACACGGAACAGCCGCAGATCTGCCGGAACCTTATCACCTGACTGCAGCAAAACAATGTCACCGGGCACCAAATCTTCTGCCTGAATCGTTACCTGCCGGCCACTGCGTATCACTATCGCACGAGGAGAAAGCATTTGTCGTATTGCCCTCAAAGCATTCTCAGCTTTACCCTCCTGCACAAACCCGATCACTGCATTGAGAAGAACCACAGCGAAAATCACACCGGCATCAACCCAATGCCCCAATGCGGCGGTAATAATACCTGCAGCAATCAACACATAGATCAGTATATTATGAAACTGATATAAAAAGCGCACAAAAGGAGTATGCACTTTTGGTTCAGGAAGCTGATTTGGCCCATACATCTCAGCCCTCTCCTCTGCCTCCTCGCTAGAGAGTCCATCTACTGATGTTTCAAGCAAGGCAAAGGTTGATTCTGTACTTTCGGTATGCCAATTACTTGATGCTGGAATCTGCGTATCTGATTGTATGCTCATAGAGATGCCTTTCTGACTCATCCTAATTTTTTTAGTGATCAGCCAATATATTTTACTCTAAAATTATATCATATCTGATTGCCTGAGGATAGTTATCTGCTGCTGCAACAACAAGGTAAATTTTGCAGGGTCTTAATTTATTTTCTGTTTAGGAACCTCCAAAGATCTATAATACCCACAA
>JAYEOH010000162.1:0-9730 GCA_034722775.1 Campylobacterota bacterium
TGGTCGGAGTGACAGGACTTGAACCTGCGACCTCTTCCACCCCAAGGAAGTGCGCTAGCCAGACTGCGCTACACCCCGACATTTTGGAGAGGTGAATTATAGTTGATAGAGGCTTAAAAACAGTTGGCCGTTTTTTGATCTTTTACTCTTTGACTTTTTTGGAAAATTTTTCTCTGAGCTTCGCTACTTTTGGGCTGATGACCGCCATGCAGTAGCCCTGCATCATATTTTGACGATAATAATCCTGATGGTATGCTTCGGCTGTGTAGAATTTATCCAGAGGCTCTATGACGGTAACAATTGGATTTTGGTAGTTGCTTTGGGCTTTATCTCTTGCCTGGAGCGCCTTCGCCTTGATGATATCATCTTCATAGAGTATGGTGGAGCGGTATTGTGTTCCGGCATCTGCGCCCTGTCGATTGAGTGTTGTCGGATCGTGAATTTCGAAAAATATTTCCAACAGATCATCTGCTGTAACTGTTGAATCATCATAGGTAATCCTGATCACTTCGGCATGTCCGGTATCGCCGCTGCATACTGAGCGATAATCAGGATTTTCCATCTCTCCGTTGGCATATCCGCTGATGACATCTTCTACTCCATTCAGCAGTTCAAAAACTGCCTCCAAACACCAAAAACATCCTCCACCGAGTACTATTTCCTGCTTTGCCATAGTTTTCTCCCCTTTTTTAGATATCATAGTGTAATTTGATATAGAAAGAGTTGATATGGAAAGTAAAAAAATAGTGAAGAAAAAAGTAGGATATATCTATGATCCCATATATCTGAAACATGATACAGGACTGGGGCATCCCGAATCTGTGCTTCGGTTGTTGGCAATCGAATCGGCTGTTGAGCCTTTGAAGGTATCACTGGTCAGTATACCGCCTATCGCAGTATCGGAGTCGATCTTGAGGCTGGTTCATTCTCAAGAGCATATCGACAAAGTGATAGAGGCCTGTCAGTCAGGTGGTTCACTGGATCCTGACACGATCTGCAGTCTGGACTCTTATACAGCGGCAGTGACAGCAGTCGGTGCAGGTGTTGCAGCCATAGATAGTATCAAGAAGGGTCTTCTCGATCGTGCCTTTTGTGCAGTGCGCCCGCCGGGACACCATGCGACACCGACAGAAGCGATGGGATTTTGCCTCTTTAACAATATTGCCATTGCTGCACGATATGCACAGTCACAAGGGTACAAAAAAGTGATGATTATCGACTTTGATGTACACCATGGCAACGGTACACAGGATGCTTTCTGGGAGGATGATACGGTCTATTATTTCGGTTCGCATCAAGTCTTTATCTTTCCTGGGAGCGGTGCAGAAAAGGAGATCGGTGCAGGGAAAGGGGAGGGTTACACATCCAACCATCCGATGATGCCGGATAGCACCGATAAAGAGCTGCTGGAGATCTACAAAGAGGCACTGCCTCAGGCATTCAACTTTTTCAAGCCGGATATCCTGCTGGTCTCCGCAGGATATGATCTGCATGAGAGCGATCCGCTGGCATCACTGGATATTACGACAGAGGGAATTCGCCAAATGGTTCGGGTCATCCTGGACCAGGCAGAGATACCTTCTGTCTTTTTCCTGGAGGGTGGATATGATGTTGTCGCTTTGGGAAAAAATGTTAAGGTAACACTCGAAGAGATGCTTTTATGATGGCTGTTGTGCTATAATGACAACCTTGAGATACCTCTATAATTTCAAAGGAGTATAGTTATGAATGTTAATATTGTCTGTCCGCATTGCCTGAAAGTCAATCGGATACCCAAAAAAGAGAGCTATGGCAAAGCCAACTGCGGTTCATGCAAAAAATCATTGCTCGATAGCAAACCGGTCTCTGTTGATGCCGGTAGTTTTCAGCAATTTATCGTCAACAGTGAGCTGCCTGTCGTAGTGGATTTTTGGGCACCGTGGTGCGGTCCCTGCCGTCAGATGGCTCCTGCATTTGAGGAGGCTGCATCGGCGATGGCACTCAAGGCGCAGTTCATAAAGGTCAATACCGAAGAGCAGCAGCAGCTTGGCGGACAGTATCGTATCCAGAGTATTCCGACGATGGTGATCTTCAAAAATGCTAAAGAAGCCGATCGTGTCAGCGGGGCACTCAGTGCGCAGAGGATCCAAAATTGGGTTGCGCAGCAGCAGAGTTAAGCGCAGGGGATTGAATGCTAAAAGGAAGAATATTACTACTTGAAGATGATGCCAATCTCAATGAGACAATCACGGAGTTTTTGGAGGAGAAGGGGTATGAGATCGAAAGTGCTTATGAGGGATTTGAAGCAGAAGAGAAGCTCTATGAAAGCAAGTTTGACCTGCTTCTGCTGGATGTCAACACACCGGGTATTAATGGGCTTGAAGTCCTGGAGGGTGCACGGGAGAGGGGAGTGGATGCCCCTGCGATCTATATCACTTCACTCAGCAGTGTCGAAGACCTGGAGAAAGGTTATGCCAGTGGCTGTGATGATTATATCCGCAAACCGTTTGTACTCAAGGAGCTTCTCATTCGGATGGAGACACTTCTTAAGCGAGGGTTTTATCATGATAAAAAAGAGTACATCGAGATAAGCAAAATTATAAAATATGATATTCAGTCCAATCTTCTTCTTTCTGACGAGAAGTCAATCTCTTTGGGTAATAAAGAATCTAAACTGCTGAAGCTCTTTATGCAGTATCAGGGAGAAGTGTTGTCGCACGAACGCATCTACGGACATCTCTGGGATTTTGACGAAGAGCCCAGTGATACTGCATTGCGTACATATATTAAAAATCTTCGCAAGATAGTCGGTAAGGATAGAATTGTCAGCATCAAAAAGCAGGGCTACAAATTCATTACTGAAGAGTGAGAAAAAATCACTTTTACGCTTTCTGACACTCTATCTGCTGCTGGGTACTCTCGTCATATTGCTTTTGTCCCTATTTTATTATCAGAGTCAGGAAAAGCTCATGTTCTCCAATCAGCGCACAGTGCTTTCAAACTATGCTTATGAACAGATAAAGCAACTTAAGCTGCTGCACCACTATTTTGATGACAGGCGTACTTATCCTAAAGATCATCGTTTCAAAAGTGGCATCTATGATCTGGAGGAGGTGCAGATTTTCTCTCTCCTGGATAGTAAATTGATTAAATTTGATGAGGAGATTTATCAGGCAGGAGGTAAAATACACTTTGTCAAGATATTGGATAATTACTACCTGGGAGCAAAATTTCTGATTATCGAAGTCGATGACGACCGTATTTGGCATCAGGAGACAATCAAAATGATCGGTCTTTATGGGTCGCTTGCATTTCTCACTCTTTTTCTATTTAGTTTTCTGCTTGCAAAGCTCTTTTTGAAGCCAATGCGTGATTCTATTATCCTGTTGGATCGTTTCATCAAAGATACTACCCATGAGCTCAATACTCCGCTCAGTGCTATTCTTGCCAATATCGAGATGATGGATAAGGATATCATGATAGATAAAAATCGCAAGAAGCTCGAACGAATTGCGATCGCTGCCAAGACGGTTTCCAGTCTCTATGAGGATCTGACTTATTTGACACTTGAGCAAGCGAGGGAGAATGAAGACAAGGAGCTTGACCTGCATAAAATAATTATAGAGCGTATCGATTATTTCGAATCACTGTCACGATCGAAGCAGATTACTATAGAGCGTGACTTGCAGGAAGAACAATTTTTTATGGATAGGAAAAAATTTATACGTATCGTGGACAATCTGATCTCCAATGCGATCAAGTACAACAAGCGGGGAGGATCAATAGTGATCACACTAAGCAGAGGAAAACTGCTGATCGAAGATAGTGGAATAGGAATAGATGAAGAGAAAATACCCTATATATTTGATCGCTACCTTCGCTTCAATAGCAGCGAGGGGGGTTTTGGTGTAGGGTTGAGTATCGTCAAAAAGATTGTTGATGAGTATGCGATGCATATTGAGGTGGATTCAAAGTTGGGCAGAGGTACGAGGATGGTATTGACATGGTAAAAAAGCTAATAGTGACCATCAGTATGACTCTATCGCTCTTTGGGCAAAATGCCTATGAACAGCATTGTATCCAATGTCATAGAGAGTTACCCATGACACTGCAGAGAATGTTTATGAATTACCTCTCTGTTTACAGTGGTGAAAAAAATACCAAAGCAGCACTTAAACATTTCATGCGTCATCCCCGGGGAGATACTTCGGTAATGTCTGAACTTTTTTTGAAAAACTTTGCTGTAAAGCAGCCGCTTATGATTAGTGACCAGGCATTAAATGAAGCGATTGATATCTATTGGGAAACCTATAAAGTTATCGGTAAGCTTAGGTAGCCTATAATACTTTTTAAAATGATTAATTTATCTTATGAATTAAGATCGAGTTATCGGTATTGAGGGAGAAGTAATGGGAAGAATATTTATGTTTGTTGCAGTTATCTCTTTTGCAATGGTCGGCACAACTTTGCCGTCCTATGCAGATGTTGCCACAGGGCAAAAACTTTTCAAAAAGAAGTTTAGAAAATCATGTCGCTTTTCCGGTGTGCGTTTTGCACGCTACCACACACAGAGTGAGTGGGAAGAGTTCTATAGTGAGGGAAAGTTTCCTGCTGAGGCCAAAAAGATCTGCCCAAGATTGAAACTTGACAAGATCAAGAACTCCTGGTGGCCGCATATTTATGATTTTACACATGAATATGCCAGTGATAGTCCGCATATTCCAAGTTGCTGAGAGAAGTCAACTCTCTTTCGGCATATCTTCACAATCACTTCACAATTTTACACTATTCTTCATTTGTACAAAAATACATACTAAAAGGATCTATATGACTAAATTTTCAAAATTGGCTTTAGCTGCGCTTTTTGCATTTGCTGTAATGGGAACCACTGCGACTGCAGATGTTGCCAAGGGACAAAAACTCTACTCTAAAAAGCTCAAGGGAGCTTGTGGTATGACTGGTGCCAAGTTTGCCGGTAAACATACACAAGATCAGTGGGAAGAGATCAAAAATGCCGGTAAGATGAGTGATGAAATCAAGACTATTTGTCCAAAAGCTACAAAATATAAAGATAAGTGGAACGACCATATGTATGACTTCGTTTATGAGTATGCATCTGATTCAGGCAATGTCCCAAGCTGCTAAGCGGTTTTATATTTAAAAAGCTGGCTATAGAGTATTTTGCCCTTTGGGGCAATTGAATTAAATTATTTATTCAAGGAGAATATATGAAAAAAATCGCAATCGCAATGCTATTTGCAGGATCTACACTTTTGATGGCAGACGGTGCCGCTTCATACGCTAAATGTGCAGGATGTCACGGACAAAATGGTGAGAAGCCGGCACTCGGCAAATCTGCTGTTATCACAGGTCAGGATGCTGCTAAAACTGTAGAACAACTCCAGGGCTACAAGGCTGGAACACTTAATGTACACGGTATGGGTGGTGTCATGAAAGGTCAGGTAGCTTCTATGGATGATGCTGCTATGAAAGAAGTTGCTGATCATATTGCTGCAATGAAGTAGTAGTTCACACTTCGTTCCAAGGTCTTCGGACTTTGGAATTTTTTTTAATCCCTCTATTTTCTATCCTCTATAAATTTCAAAATATAATTATTGTATCTATGCCAAACTCGACACCTTTCAGTTCATTTGGATAAAATGCCAAAAATATTATAGTGATGTAAGGAATAGATAGTGCTAAGTACAGTTAATTTAACACAAAGATATGGCAAGAGAGTACTCTTTGACAAAATATCAATAACTTTCGATCAGGGTAAAAGGTATGGATTGATCGGTGCCAATGGTGCAGGAAAGTCTACCCTCATGAAGATACTCTCCGGAGAGTTGGAGCCTACAGACGGTGAAATTCAGATACAGCCGGGAGCCAAACTGGGGATGTTGGGACAAAACCAATATGCCTTTGAAGATTTTACCCTCAAGGATGCCGTACTCTATGGCAACAAAAAACTCTACGATGCCCAAAAAGAGAAAGAGAAGCTCTACATGGAGGGTGATTTCGAAGATGATGCCGTCAACAATCGACTGGCGGAGTTGGAGATGGTGTGTGCGGATGAGGACCCGACCTATGAGAGCGAAGTAAAGATCGAAAAGCTTCTCGAAGCTCTGGGTTTCCCGGCCAGTCAGCACGATGACCTGATGAGCTCGCATACCGGCGGAGACAAATTCAAGATATTGCTGGCACAGGTACTTTTCCTCAAGCCTGACATCCTTCTTCTCGATGAGCCTACCAACAACCTCGATATAGAAACGATCGGGTGGTTGGAAAATGAGCTCAAGCGCCACGAGGGCGTTATGATAGTAATTTCACACGATAGACATTTTCTCAATGGTGTCGTAACACATATTCTCGATTTGGATTTTTCAAAGATCAGAGAATTTACCGGCAATTATGATGATTGGTATATTGCTGCCAATCTCGTGGCAAAGCAGGCAGAGACTGATCGAAATAAAGCACTCAAGGAGAAAGATGAGTTGGAAAAATTTATTGCAAGGTTTTCGGCAAATGCCTCCAAGGCAAAGCAGGCAACCAGTAGACAAAAGCAGCTTGATAAGCTGGATGTGGCAGACATACAACTCTCCAGCCGCAGAGACCCCTCTGTCATGTTTCGCCCCCACCGGGATATCGGAAACGAAGTCCTTGAGGTGATTGGCCTGGGCAAGAGTTATGATAATAAAAAAGTCTTTGAGGATCTATCGTTCAAGATTGAAAAGGGTGATAAAATCGCTCTGATAGGAACCAATGGAGTCGGTAAAACCACACTGCTCGAAATACTGATGGAGAAGATCCCTGCCGATGCAGGAAGCTTCAAGTGGGGGCAGACGATTACAAGCAGTTATTTCCCGCAAAATGCAACTGATCTTGTTTCCGGAGAGATCAAACTATACGACTGGCTGCAGGGACACGATCCAAAATGGCATATTGATGAGCTGCGCAAAGTACTGGGCAGAATGCTCTTTTCGGGAGAAGAGCAGGAGAAACAGGTCAATGCTTGTTCAGGAGGGGAAAAGCATCGTGTGATGCTTTCGAAAATGATGATGGACAGCGCCAACTTCCTTATACTCGATGAGCCGGACAATCACCTGGATCTTGAAGCGATTGTAGCGTTGGGCGAAGCACTGCATAATTATCAGGGTGGTGTTATCTGTGTCTCTCATGACCGGGAATTGATCGATGCGTTTGCCAATCGAATCATCAAGATAAACGAAGATGGAAGCGTGATAGATTTCGAGGGAGACTATGAAGCCTTCGTAGAGCAGCACGGATAACACAAGGCAACTGTAGGGTGTTGTGCCCCCACAACACCGTTATCAAAAATGTCAGCATTATAAATAATATCATCATAAGACATTTGCATTGTTTTACGCGATATTTGTATAAACTGCCTGCACATCCTCATCATCTTCGAGTTTATCGATGAGTGTATCAACCTCTTCCATCTCTTTTTCACTCAATTCGATAGGAGTGCTGGGGATGCGTTGAAGTTCGGCTTTTGTCACTTCGATATTTCTCTCTTCGAGCGCATGGGCGAGATCGCCGAAAGAGGCAAACTCTCCATAGATACGAATGATCGCCTTGTCATCTCCATGCTCCTGAGGCTCCATATCCTCTTCGATCTCCTCCAAGCCAAAATCAATAAGATCAAGTTCGAGTTCTTCGAGATCCATCTCATCTGTTTTATCAAAAGTAAAGACTGATTTTCTGGTGAACATAAAATCAAGTGAACCATTCTTGAGCGCCTCACCTCCATTTCTCGTCAAGAGTGCCTTGATATTGGCGATGGTTCTTGTATTGTTGTCTGTCGCACAGTCGATAAAGAGCAGGACACCATGCGCCGCTTTCGCCTCATAACTCAACTCTTTGATATCTGCTGCATCTTTCCCGCTCGCCCGCTTGATCGCCGCTTCGATATTGTCTTTGGGCATATTCTGTGCTTTTGCCGTGAGGATAGCCGTGCGAAGTTTAGGGTTCATATCCGGATCTTGTCCGCCATCTTTGGCTGCCATGGTGATGATCTTTCCAAGTTTTGGAAAGACTCGGGACATCGTTCCCCATCGTTTCATTTTGGCTGCTTTACGATACTCAAACGCTCTACCCATTCCGAATCCTTGTAGATATTTTTGGCATTATATCGCTATTGCCCTTAAGGAACTACAAAATAATAACTTGAGCATTTGAAGGTAAATATGGGTATAGATTTTGCTAAAATTTTATGCAGGACTACTGCAGGTAATTCAAATAAAACTTTAGTGAAAGATATGACTTTAGTTGCCTTTGAAATGTTCAAGTTATTATTTTGCAGTTCCTAAGTCCGGTCAAAGCAATAACACGTACAATAAACCTATGAAATTAAATGAAATAGAAGTAAGCAATCCTTACCTGATGCTGCCTGAACTCTGCTATACCAGAGTGAAGCCTACACCATTGAAAAAGCCTTTTTTGATCCATTCCAACAGGAGTGTGGCGCAAGATCTTGATATTGACGAAGATGAGCTGCAGAGTGATCATCTTGTAGATTTTGTCAATGGGGCACTGGAGTTGCAGGGAAGTGACTCTTTTGCGATGTGCTATGCCGGGCATCAGTTTGGATTTTATGTCCCCAGACTGGGTGACGGCAGAGCGATCAATGTCGGCACGATCCACCATCAGCATCTCCAGCTAAAAGGGGCAGGGCAGACGCTCTACTCACGCAGTGGTGACGGCCGGGCAGTGCTTCGATCTTCTATACGGGAATACTTGATGAGTGAAGCGATGCATGGCTTGGGTATCGAGACGACGCGGGCATTGGCGCTCATCGGATCAGGGCAGGAGGTGATCAGAGAGCAGTGGGAGAAAGCAGCCATTGTACTTCGCCTCTCTCCATCCTGGATACGCTTTGGTACTTTTGAGTATTTTGCCCATGAGAAAAAATATGAAGAGCTCGAAGCGTTGGCTGATTATGCGATTGCTGAGAGTTACCCGCACCTTGTCGATGAGGAGAATCGCTATTTGTACTTTTTTACCGAAGTGGTGGGGAAGACAGCCATCCTGATGGCTCAGTGGCAGGCTGTAGGCTTCAACCATGGTGTCATGAATACAGATAATATGTCCATAGCGGGACTCACGATTGATTATGGTCCTTATGCCTTTTTGGATGATTATGATTTTAACAATATCTGCAATCATACGGATACAAACGGACGGTACAGTTTTGGCAATCAGCCCAATATAGGGGAGTGGAATTTGCGGGCACTGATGAATGCTTTGTCTCCTTTGATTCACATAGGGAAGATGGAGAAGGTCATTGCACATTACGGCAGGCTCTATACAGATCGTTATCTTTTTCTGATGGCTCAAAAGTGCGGATTTGATCAGCTTGAAGAGGATGACGTGGAGCTTTTCAGTCACCTGCTGGGGATAATGCAGAGCCTGGGTATCGATTACACACTGTTTTTTCGAACACTCAGCCACTATGATGGTGAGAGAGGTGCACTGCTGAAGCTCGGTCTCTATCATGGACCAATGAATGATTGGTTGGACAGTTATGATAAACGACTGGAGAAAAATAGTTCCAGTCAGGAAGAGCGGCAGAAGAAGATGCTGCATACGAATCCAAAGTATGTCTTGAAAAATTATATGATCCAGGAAGCGATAGACGCAGCCGACAGAGGTGACTACACTTTGGTTGATGTGCTTTTCACTATTGCCCAAAACCCCTATGACGAGCATCCTCAGTATCAAAGGTGGGCAG
>JAYEOH010000163.1:0-1877 GCA_034722775.1 Campylobacterota bacterium
GATGAGACAAGCATCCTGCGCATATTCAAACGCTCTTTAAGATTACCAAATGCCTTTTCAACAACATCTTTGTTGCGATAGATCCGTAAAGCTTCAATGGCATCCATCTTATCATTGGGAAAGAAGTTTAATTTAAACATAGTACAATTGCGTTAGAAATTTGGACATTTTGAGGAGAAAACATGAAAAAGTTACTGGTAAATATAGGTGTAGTGTCAATACTGCTACTCTTTAGTGGTTGTGGAGATGGACGGTCAGATTATGAATTGATGCAGAGTCAACAGCCGGTTAAAACAGAAGCAAAACGAGCTATAGGGAATATTGAGTATTTGATCCAGCCTAACGACAGACTCTCAGTTATTATCTATCAGTATCCTGAATTGACACCTACGGATTTGAATGAAAAAGGACTCTTGGTTGATAGCCGGGGGTATATCTCACTGCCTCTGATACATAGAGTGAAGGTTTCAGGATATTCTCAGTCTGGTGCTGCGAGAATGTTGGAATCGCGATATAAAAAGTTTTTAACAGATCCATCTTTGAACCTTGAGGTGATCAATAAGCGTATCTATGTACTCGGCGAAGTAAAGAAGCCAGGCGTAGTACAGTTGGATAATGAGTATATGACTATACTTCAGGCTGTTGCCAGTGCAGGAGGATTGACTGATCAGGCTCAGAGAGATACTGTCTATATCGTCAATCAGGATGGGCGCAGGAATATGAAGATGAGAAGAGTCGATTTGACGAGTTTTGCTTCATTGCAGGCAAGCAATCTAATGATTAAGCCCAATGATATCATCTATGTGCAGCCTAATAAGTGGAAATCATTCCGTGTAGCTTCGGATGACTTTACTGCACCATTTGAAACAATTACCAAGATTGCGGCGCCATTCGTAACATTGAAGTATCTTTCGGATTAAGCATCCAATATTTTATGTAAGCTAAGCGCATAATCTCAACAAGGAAATATAAATGATCACAAAAGAACGAATGACTCACTTGAAACAGTTGGAAGCAGAATCTATCCATATCCTCAGAGAGGTGACGGCAGAATTTACAAATCCTGTGATGATGTACTCAGTAGGCAAAGATTCATCGGTAATGCTGCATCTAGCGATGAAAGCTTTTGCTCCAGGCAAACCTCCGTTTCCAATGCTGCATGTTGATACACTCTGGAAATTCCACGAAATGATAGAGTTTCGTGATCAGCGGGCGAAGGATCTTGGTTTTGATCTTGTTGTGCATAGCAACCCACAAGGTGTTGAGATGAATGTATCTCCATTTGAGCACGGAAGCAAAGTTCATACAGATATCATGAAGACAGAGGCACTCAAGCAGGCACTCGATGCCGGAGGCTATGACGCTATCATAGGAGGCGCGCGTCGTGACGAGGAGAAGTCCCGTGCCAAAGAGCGTATCTTCTCTTTCCGTGACAAAAACCACAGATGGGATCCAAAAAGCCAGAGACCTGAACTATGGAATATATATAATACTGCAATACAAAAAGGTGAGAGCGTCAGAGTCTTCCCCATAAGCAACTGGACAGAACTGGATGTCTGGCAATATATCTATCTGGAGGGGATACCTATTCCGTCACTCTATTTGGCCAAGGAGCGTCCTGTTGTTGAATATGAAGGAACGAAAGTTATGGTGGATGATGACCGTATGCCTGAAGAGCTGCGCAAGACAGCTAAAAAAGAGATGGTTCGTTTCAGAACATTAGGTTGCTATCCGCTCACTGGCGCTATTAACTCAACAGCGGCAACATTGCCTGAGATCATCAAAGAGATGCTGCTTTCAACCAGCAGTGAACGAGAAGGCCGTCTTATTGACAAAGATAGCGAAGGTGCTATGGAAAAGAAAAAAATCGAGGGGTA
>JAYEOH010000164.1:0-9651 GCA_034722775.1 Campylobacterota bacterium
ACCCAAAACCGTATCTATGCACTGCTTGTTTTTCTGATCATATTTCTCTGTATGGAGCTCTGTTGGCGTATGATGTTTGAGATGATGATAGGCTACTTTGATATGCATGATTATTTGCAGGCGATAGCGAATGGATAAAAGGGTAACAGGAACCTCAAACTTGTTTGAGGCAAAGGTCGCAATACTGCTACTTCCCCTTACCGCCGCCGTTACTGCCGCCTCCATTTTCACTCTGAGGATATTCAGGATGGCAATACTCACTTCCGAGTGAGCAGCATCCATCGCTAACACCCATATTTTTCAACCCACTATCGAACGCCCAGTAATGAGTGTAGCTTCCTGCCCTCAAAACAGTAAAGCCATCAATAATCGCCTGAGGATTGTCGTCGGCAGCAAGAAATTTATCCAGATCATCGATATCGACCACTTCGACCATACATCCCACCTCGAGTGAAGCCTGCTTCGAGACCCTGCCTATGTCATACAGAGCATCATAAAGCTCCTGGATTTCAGGCACTGCAAATTTTCCTACCGGCATATTTTTGAGCTCTTCGGCTGAATAATTCACTTCATAATCTGCGAGATTAGTGATATTGATATCATACGCCTCCACAAGATCTTGTACTATCGCAATATGCTTCACTTCTGATTTTGTTGCAATGTTTACCAATTGTTGTGCCGGATTGATTTTGTTGAGCTCCAGATAAATCTCTTTGGCAAGCTTCTCTTCATGCCACATATAGGCCAGTGAATACTTCTGGTCTTCGGTCAATTGATCGCTGACTGATGGCTCGCCTGCTGCTGGCTGATCAGGTGTTGCCGGAGTATCGGCTATCGGCGCGGTTGTTGTGTCGGAGGAACTGCATCCCCCAAAAATTAGAGCTGACAAAAGCACTGCACTAAAGAATAAATTTCGTTTCACTTCTTTCCCCTGTAGATTAATATAAGAGAAGTATAACTTCTCAATGTAAATTGAATGTCAATTATTTTCCGGGGGAATGAATAGCTTTTTATTGATATCAAAATAGTCTATATACTCATCTATTCGCTTTCGCAATGCCTCATCTTTCAGTTGCGATACCTCTTTGATGGTGAACTTGCTGAAAAACTGCGGAGGCATGATCGAACTCTCCACGGCAGGAGTCTTGAGATAAGCGAACATCATCTCTCTTATGGTCTCTTTGGATGAGTATTTCAGCAGATAGCGGCGATAGGTTGCCGCCGAGGGAATCTTTTGCTCTTTATGGCACTGAAAGCACTCTCTCTCCAGTGCAGAATCTCTCCCCGGTGTGAGAGAAGATGCCTTTTCACTGCCCCAGAGAGTGCATAGCGTGAGTAAAAAAAAGATGATAAATCTTACCATTGGATCGTAACCTCCGTTCCGATTTCAGGTTTTGATTCGATAGATATCTCAAAGCTGTATGTCTGGACAAGCTCATAAACAATATTTAACCCTATCCCGAAACCGCCTTCGCTTTTATTGGCCCGTTTAAATCGTTCGAATATCACTTTGAGCTCCTTCTCTTCTATACCGATACCGCTATCTCCGATCTTGAGTTCTCCGGATGTGAGAAGAACCTCCAGAGTTCCTCCTGTCCGGTTATATTTGATCGCATTGGAGAGGAGATTGTCGATCAATCGGATCGCGTCATCCCGGTCAATATTCAGAGTGATACCACTCCCACGATTCTCTACCAATACAATTTTTTTTGATTCGATCGCAGCAGAAAAATAGAGCAGACGCTCTTTCAGCAGTTTTGAGAGATTGATGGGCTGGATATCTCTATGGTAATTATGATGAAGCTTGAGATAGGTGAGGTCATCATAGATACGGCTCAGGGTCTTAGAGGCGATCTCGATACGCTGCATCTCCTCTTTGGCATCACACTTATGAAGCGTTTCTATCAGCTCCAGGTTGGTCAGTATCGTACTGATCGGGGTATTGAGCTCATGGGTCGTATCCTGGATAAAACTGTTCATCATTTCAATCGACTCTCGCATAGGTGCGATAAAAAGCCGCCCCAAAAAATATCCGATAATTAAAAAGAAGATGCCGGCTCCCAGCATAAACAACAATAGCATCAGCTGCAAATCGCCAATCCCCTCTTTGTCGACAGGCATCTGTATCAATAGATATGCACTGCCCAGGTAGTAGGGATCGATAGCTTTGATATGGACAATGTACCTGTCTCGAAGATAATACTCTCTGCTGAAGTCTATCTCGGAAGGAAGTTCAAAGGTGGAAAAGATAAGTTTTTGATCGATATCAAAAAGTGCGCTCCCAAACGGTCTCTTGACCGGGAAGGGGAGTCTATCGCTATGTTGCCTCTGGAGAAGCATAAGTTCGTGCCGTATGCGATCCCCTTCATTTTTCAATACTTCTCTCTGCCTGTCGAGAAGGTTGTGTTTCTCATAGGCATAAAATACCGTTGACCCTAGAGAAAAGAGTGTAAAAGTTGACAAGAGATAGATCAGCAGAAAACGATAAAGACTCCTCTTTTCGCTACGATACAAATCTATATCCTATATTTTTGACTGTTTCTATGTGTTCCTTGCCGATATAGGCGCGTATCGTCCGGATATAGGTTCGCAGTGAGCCTCCGCTTGGCTCCTCATCATAGTTCCATAGTGCTTCAAATATCCTGTCGTAACTGAGCAGCTCATTGGGATGTTCGAGCAGGAGAGTGAGCAGTTTTGCCTCTTTGGTTTTCAGAGGCAGCACCTCTCCCTCCTGTGTCAGCTGAAACTCTTTGGGATTAAACTGCACTCCTTTACCCAGATCGACCAGCTCTTCTCTCGTTCCATATTGGCGTTTGAGCTGAGACTCTATCCTGACCAACAGCTCTTTGAGTGCAAAAGGTTTTCGGATATAGTCATCACATCCGACATCAAAACCCCTGGTCACATCTTCGACGCTATGCAGTGAAGTGATGAAGATGGCAGGCGTCGTATTGCCCTCTGAGCGCAACTCACTCAAAAGATCAAAGCCATTTTGAAAAGGCACCTTGATATCCAGCAGCATCAAATCAACATGCTGCTCATAGAGTTGATCCTTTGCTTCATGGGCATCATAGGCCGTCACCACTTCATACTGATGATGCTCAAGGAACTGCTTTACAGTATCACTCAGCCCAAGATCATCCTCAAGCAGCAGTATCTTTCTCTGCACGATAGATCCTACTGCATGCCCTGACCGCGTCTGCCTTGGCCTCGACCACGCCCCTGCCCTCTATTTCCAAAATTATCATAGAGGTATTCGGCTATCTTGGTAAACTCTTCCGTCGTTGCAACCCCTTTCATAGAAGGCATGAGTCCAAATCTTTCGATAGATTGTGGGATGCACACTGCTTTTTGGGCTGTTGGGTTCTGTATATAGTCAACCATAAATTGAACCGCACCCTCTTTCTGAGGATATTGCTCTTTGACATGCCGCATGACACCCATGACCGGCGGCGCTTTCATTTTGGAAGTATCATCCGGTCTGCTTTTCAAGTGGCAAGCAGAACACTTCGTTTCGAAGAGTGCCTCTCCCGTCATCTCAGCTGCGCTCAGCATACCTGTCACTACAGCAGGCAAAAGAAATAATGTAACTTTTTTCATTGTGTTATCCTTTAAAAGTTTAATGAGAGCATTCTAGCGGAGAAGTATTAACCGGATGTGAATTTGATGAGAAGAAAAGAGAGAGTGACCCCAAAGAGGGGTCTTGAGGTATGATTAATTAAAATCAGGCTTGGGGGTTTTATCAGTACTTTTTGGTAGCTGAGGGTAGGCTACAGCAGGTTTTCTTCCCTCCAGAGCACCAAAGAAAGTAACAATTTTAGCTGCATCTTCATCCGAGATCTTGATGCCAAGCTGTGTACTTCCCATCTCTTTGACAGCTTCTGCCAGGTTCCAGATCGCACCATTGTGGAAATATGGAGCAGTCTCTGTGATGTTTCTCAGGGTTGGTGTTTTGACCATACCTTTTGCATCACCTTTGAAATCACCTACATCAGCAAACTTGTATTTCGCAGCAAGCTCAAACGGCTGCATCGTACCACCGAGAGCAATACCGGTATGACAGCTGGTACAACCTTTGTCTATAAAGGTATTCAATCCTTCTTTTTCCGCATCGCTCAATGCATCTTCCTTCCCATTAAGGAAATCATCAAATCTTGCCGGCGTAACCAGTGTTCTTTCAAAGATTCCAATGGTAGATGTGATCGTTTCAAAATCAACTTTTACATCTTTTCCATACGCTTTTTGAAACTCTTCTACATAGGCAGGAATAGAGTTGATTCGCTCTTCTACCAGTGACTTGGGCGCAGCCATCTCCGGTGCAGCCTGCATAGGGCCCTGTGCCTGATCTTCGAGGTGAGGACTTCTTCCGTCCCAAAACTGCGCCGCAAAGAATACTGCGTTATAAACAGTAGGTGAGTTCAAATGATGCGGGTTTGCAGTCCACTGATGCCCAACCGCAGCAGGGACACCATCGACACCGCCAAGTCCAAGGTTGTGGCAGGTGTTGCAAGAGATAATAGAACTCTTTGAGAGTCTTGGCTCAAAAAAGAGTTTTTTACCCAGCTCAACTCTTTCAGGAGTGATCGTACCATCAGGGTCTATCAGTTTCGAGAGTTCTGTTTGACTCTCCGGAATGGCAACAAGGCCTACTTTTTTTGCTTTGTCCGCTACTGAAGCAGCACCCAGCAAAAATGAAGATGCCACAACTGAAGCAACAACTAATTTAGAAATTTTCATTATCTTTCCTTTTTATAATTAATATATGAAACTATACAACATTAAATCTTAAAAAGATAATTATTATTATCTAGGAAACATTCAAAAAAGATTTATCGTGTCAATTATTATCTTTTTAGCAGAAGATTATAATTATAATTATCATAAAATACAGTTATGAATAAACTATTTATCGGACTTTTTTTACTAGCTATCGGCTATGGGCTTTACAATGCAAAACAGAAAGAGAGTGTCTCCTGCACCAAGTGCAGCAAAGAAGACAAACTGCCAATAGATCAAACTGACAAACTTGCTCATCTCCAAAATGAACTTTCCAATATTCATACTG
Source organism: Campylobacterota bacterium (assembly GCA_034722775.1). GTDB lineage: Bacteria > Campylobacterota > Campylobacteria > Campylobacterales > Sulfurovaceae > SZUA-451. The sequence goes on from JAYEOH010000164.1 coordinate 5,066, forward strand.
CCGCCTATCTCAAAGAGTATATTGTTACCGTCATAAACCATGGCTCCAGCGAATTGGGATTCAAAGGAGGCGTTATGGAAGGCGGCTATGTCTCCCATGAGGATGCACCCAAGATAGCGTGCTATGTTTTGGAGATGTCCGGCAAGAGATGCTCTGAACGCTACCCTGAAGATGCTGCGATGTTCTACACCAGTGTCTGCGGCGGCTGCCATGGCAATGACGGCAAAGGCCTGGGCGGAACATATCCCGATCTCACCCGCAAAACAATGCTTGGGATAGAGAAGAGAGAAGAGTCCTTGCGAAAGCAGATTACGAAGAGTACCTCTATCTAGCCGCAATTTATAGAATGCCCATTATGTTGTTGTGGGTATTATAGATCTTTGGAGATTCCTAACCAAAAGGACATACACTCTTTAGCCAACCATGGCATCTTTTATTGTATCAATCCCAACAAACATAGGAAGTATATTTTTTTCGTTGGCTTTAGCGATCCCCTTAAAGCCTCTAGCTCTATAGTAATCATGCTTTTTATCTTCTGCATCAAGATACAATCCTGCGATGCCTACATGTTTTGACAGTTCAAGTGTTAGCTCAAGACTATGCTTTAATAATCTGCTTCCCAGTCCTTGGTTCTTATACGATTTATCTATACCCAGCATAACAAGCCGCAACACAGGAATTTGTTTTGTTGAACCGCTAGGAGGATTTTCAAAACTCTTTTTGTCTATAGAAAATGTCATAACATTGTAGTATCCTATAAAGCTATAATTTTTACTAGCATCTAGTAAGACATAAGCTTGACACATATTTTTTTTAACATTTTGTTTTAATGATTTTATTGCAAAACGATTAATATATTCATGTTCACAATCAAATTGTTTTACGGCATGGTATGTTCTTAATGTATCAAATTGTTCAACTACAATATTATCAACGCTCATTCAAGCTATCCATAGCCATTAATTCTTTTAGTTTAGATGTTGCTTTAGGAGGGTTCATTAATATATTCATAAAATCCTTATGTTCTTCTTCTGTGAGATAAATTATCTCAGACGAAGATACAACTTTTCTAGCTTTTTCAAGAGCAGCAGAAATAACAAATCCAGAAAGATCCAATCCCTGCATGGATGCAACCCCTTGCAGGAACTCTTTGAGTGAAGAGTTTATTTTAGCTTCAAATCGAGCATCTTTTGGGCTATCAGATTGAAGAAACTGAGTAAAATCTAAGGTTTGCATTTTATATCCTTTATACGTATTATATACGTATATTATACATAATTTATTAATTATTGTCAAGATAATTTTATGCTTCAGGAATTAAACCCGGACAAGATCAAAAAAAGTCTTCTTGGGCAACAAAATGCTTTTGATAGAATTATTATTTTAAAGAACCCCCCTCATTATGTTAACCACCAAATCCCCACCCACACGGCACTTTAAGCTTAAACTGGATTTTGGTGAAACATAAACGAAAAATTAAAGCTCTTATTTACGAGCTTTGCTATTTAAGAAATGCGTTTTTATCCTCAAAACTTAAGTGTCGAATTATTTTGAATATAGTAAGCGGAGCCTCTGTTGTCTCTATTGTTTCTCTGCTTGCCTGGAGACTTGGTTATTTTGGTCATATTTATGTCTATTAGAGATGCAGACGAGATAGGTGCGCAGCCAAATCCATCGGTATGAGCTGGATGCTCATTTCCGTGATCGGTTCTTTAAGTGTCGGTTTTTTTGGACTTGCTTATGTTGCAGCAAATGGTGCAGATCTGGCAGAGAGAGTGAAAAGATCTTTATCACACTGTCGCAACTGGTTTTCAATCCTTGGATATCCGGATTTTTACTGGCTGCTGTACTGGCAGCAGTTATGAGTACCGTTGATTCTCAACTGCTTGTTTCATCTTCTGTGCTTACAAGAGATATATATCACGCTATAATACACAAGAAAGCGAGTGACAGAGAGTTGGTTTGGGTAGGTCGTGCGACGGTGATACTTATTGCTATTATTGCCTGGATCATATCTGCAGATAAAGATTCCAGTGTACTCAAACTTGTTGCGTATGCTTGGGCAGGATTTGGTGCTGCATTTGGGCGTTTATCATATTAAGTCTCTACAGTCGTAATATTACAAAGTTGTTAAAAAATTTGATAAAGTTCAAAATAGATTAAAATCTTAAATAAAAAAGGAATAAAAAAAGTGAGAAGGATCGTTTTTAAAGTAGGAAGTTCTGTTTTAACAGAAACAACCGATATTGCAAAAGAGAGGATGTTAAATCTTGTCTCCCTCATAGCGGAAACCAGGAAAAAATATGAAGTTATACTTGTCTCATCGGGGGCTGTCGCTGCCGGATATACAGCAGTTCAGTTAAATCGAAATATCCCCACAAGTAAAAAGGTCCTGGCATCTATCGGACAGCCTATACTTATGAGTTCGTATAAAAATAAGTTTGATATTTTTAATGTTAATATCTCTCAAATACTTCTAACGGAGGATGATTTTGACTCAAGAACACATACAAAGATCTTTCAAGACATTATTGAAAGAACATTGAAAAATGATATTCTGCCTATAGTCAATGAAAATGACATTTCAACAACACCAGACCAGCTCTTTGGAGACAATGACCAGCTCTCTGCCCATGTGGCGCACTATACAAATGCTGATCTGCTTGTGATTTTGAGTGATATTGATGGGTACTATGATTCTAACCCTAAAGATAATCCCAAAGCAAAGATCAAAAAAGTTGTTAACGAGATAAAAGAGGAAGAGTTAGAGCAAAGTCATACACCAAACTCTCAATTTGCCACAGGTGGCATCGTGACAAAGCTAAAAGCTGCTGAGTATATTATGGGTAAAGGCAGAGAGATGTTTTTATGTAACGGTTATGATCTATCAGCTGCTAGAAGTTTCTTGATAGATGGTGTTCATAAGAAAGGCACACTCTTTACAACAAAGACTCCAGAAAAAAAAGGTAAAAAATGAAGCTGACCTTTATAGGTAATGGCAATATGGCTAAGGCACTTATTGAGGGTTTAGCTGAAAGCTATGAGATAGAAGTTCTTGGCAGAAATGAAAAATCTTTACAAGCTTTGAAAACTAAACTGCCTCAGATCACGACTAAAGTAATGAGTGAGCATGAAGATATAAGTGGAAAAAATATCATTCTTTGTGTGAAACCTTATTCTCTTCCTGATTTAGCGCCTAATTTGTTTGGAGAAGCAGATGCTGTTTACTCTGTTTTGGCAGGGACATCCATAGATAGCTTAAAGTCAAAGATAGAAGCAAAAAAATATATTAGAACCATGCCTAACCTGGGAGCCAGCTATCTTAAATCTATGACAACGATTACAGGTGACGATGTGCTTAAAGAGATGGCTTTAGAGATCTTTGATTGTATAGGTACAACACTATGGCTTAAAACAGAAAATGAACTTGATATAGCAACCGGTGTTGCAGGAAGTGGACCTGCTTATTTGGCACTTATAGCTGAGGCACTAGCTGATGGTGCAGTAAATCAAGGACTTAAGCGTGAAGATTCTCAAATCTTGGTTCAAGGTCTGTTTGAAGGATTTGCAGCACTTTTAGCCAATGAAAACCCGGCACTTATCAAAGATGGAGTGATGAGTCCGGGAGGCACAACAGCAGCAGGGTACGCAGCACTGGAAAGATGCAGTGTGCGCCATGGAATAATGGAAGCAGTAAGTGACGCTTACGCAAAAGCCAAAGAGCTTAAACTTAAAAACTGAAAAGGGAAATAAAATGACAAAATTAGAAAATATATCAATGATCAAAGAGGCAAATATTTACTTCGACGGCAAAGTTGCAAGCAGAACAATATTTTTATCGGACGGCACCAGGCAAACTCTAGGTGTTATGCAAACAGGTGAATATACATTCAACACAGATCTGGCAGAAATTATGGAAATGATGAGTGGAGAGTTGGAGATAAGACTTCCGGGAGAAACAGAGTTTAAAAAGCTCAACACTCCGGAGAGTTTTTCTGTACCTGCAAATTCTTCTTTTGATCTCAAAATTCATACAGTAACTGATTACTGCTGCAGCTATATAGAGGTATAAAGATGGAAGCCTTTTTACAAGCAGCAAAAAACTCCAGTAGAATTTTGTCTACATTGAGCGGTCGCGATAAAAACAGAATCTTAAAAGAGATGGCACAGGCATTGAGAGATAACGGTACAAGTCTAATTAATGCAAATAGACTTGATATGAAAGATGGCACAACGAACAATCTCTCCTCTGCGCTTATGGATAGACTTTTTTTAGATGAAAAAAGAATAGACGCAATGGCAGTAGCCATCGAAGAGATAGCAGCTCTTAAAGAGCCTGTGGGTCGCATACTTGAGGGCTGGGTCACAGAAGATGGACTAAAAATGGAAAAAGTATCTGTGCCTATAGGTGTGATAGGTATCATTTATGAGTCTCGCCCGAATGTTACCTCCGATACAGCAGCACTCTGTTTCAAGAGTTCAAATGTCTGCGTACTCAAAGGCGGTAAAGAAGCGGAGAACTCCAATAAAGCGATAGCAGAGATCTTGCAAAATGTCTTACTCGAAAATAAATTGCCAACCTCTTT
>JAYEOH010000165.1:0-4471 GCA_034722775.1 Campylobacterota bacterium
AGCTTGGCAAGAGAGTCTTTGCGAAAAAGATTTTTATTCATAATCCTATTCTTCTTTCTGCTTTAAGCAGCTTTGTGTTTCCAATGATCGTTTTTATTTGGCTTTTCTTGGTTTCCATAAAATCACTCCACCCCAACAGCCTTAAACACCGCATCAATAGGGTCAGCATAAATAATCAAGTTGTCGCTTGATGCTAAATACGTTGTTGTCAATAACGAGTTTTTCTACACCCGGCAAGTCGATGCTCTCGAACTGCTCTTTTAATGCACTGTCATCATCGTACCAAAATACTAATCTTTGCTGTATGTCTATCACTTTAAATCATCTTTTATTGTCTCTAGTGTAGTCAACAACTCATCTATATTGTTTTGGCAAATACTAAAGATAACCTCTGCATCCAAATCAAAATAGTGATGTGATATAAAGTCACGAATCCCTTTTATTTTTCGCCACTCTATATTTGGATATTTTACCAACAATTCCTTGTTGGTAATGGAATCAATCTTTTTCAAGCTTTCACCTACTGCAATGAGCTTCATACAAATGCCATCAAGTTTCTCTTGACCTTCTTTCGTATCCATAAAGTCATTCTCACACTTGGCATATTGACATCTCTCCCGAACAGTCTCAATCGCATAAATTATTTGCTCGAGAATATCAACAATCAAGCTGTTATCATACATAGATGCCATCCTTCATAATTCTTCTTCGTAGAGACTTATTCATACTGTCTCTGATTCTTACCACATCTACTTTAGTACGAAAATGATTTTCCAACTCTTCCTTGAAGTCATAGAGTAAAAAATAGTCACTAAGTTTTGTTTCAATAGCAATGTCAATATCGCTGTCTTCCCTGTTTTCTCCTCTCGAATAGGAACCAAAAAGAGCTAGTTTTGAAATGTTGTATTTTTTCTCAAACTCATCCTTATGTCTCTTCAGATAATCAACAATTTCTTTTTGACTATTCACTGCATCATCAATCATTTTCTTAGTTGATGCATCTAGCTTCAACTGCTGTTGCTGCTGCTTAATTTGCTTTTCTATTGGTGCAAGTACTCTTTTGTATTCTTTCATACTCTTTTCAAATTGCAGATGGGTACTTTTATGAAAAGCCTCAAAATCTTTTATATTTTGCCTGGCTTGTGCTATTGTTTTTTGTTGTAATGTATCAATGTTCTCCATACCGCTAAGTAGCAACTTGACTCTATTCTCAGGCTTTAACATTGGGTTTAGTTTTTTAGTCATTTTTGCTCTCCGCTATCAGTTCAGGGACGATATTTATAAACTCATCACTGCTTATATTCTCATAATGCCTGTTTTCTCTCTTGTCTATGACATTCAGAACAATGTCATCTTCAAAGAGTTGCTTTATCTTACAGGTTGTTTCTCTTGACTTCACGATGCTATTAAAAAATACATCTTCAGGAACAACTCTTTTTGTTACTGACTCTCTCTCTTTTGTGTATAGAAAACATTTTTCTATATGATTATAGATGTAAAATATTTCTATACTGTAGCCATTCTTTACTAATTTTACCATATTTTCTTGAGCTGTTTGCAGGTGAGACAGATTTGAGTCGAGCAGTACAGACAGTCCCCTCTGTTTTACAATCTCATCAAAAAGATACTGCATTCCTCTACCTGCCGGTGTCTGAAAGATATTACTATTACTCCCATCATATCCAACAGTGTGAAAAAACTCTCTTGTTCTATCTATATCCAAATGGACTAAATCACTTTGTAAATCTAGTAGTTTTTGAGCAAATTCTGTTTTACCTGCTCCACTTGGTCCAGCCGTAAAAAAAGCCATTTTTTTCTCTAAGGGGGTATGATTATCCAGGTATGTTTCGAAAAGAAGTGTTTTGTTCTCTTTTACATACTTCATTGCCTCTTGTTTCAATGCATCACTCATTTACAAAGCCCCGTTATCGGATAAAGTATATCCCTAAATCTACAATAATTCACCTTCACCCCATCATCCAGGTCAATATCAATCGGGTTTTGCGAAGCACTCATCATTATAATGCACCCCTTTGTCAAGACCACTAAATAAGATTTTCTTATTCCATCCTCTCTATGATACCTTTTGTAACTTTTTTTCTCCTTTTGAACCTGAATTATTGATTGCCTGATAATACACTTCATTTGGTGTTTTATAGCCAATGGCTGAATGTAGTCTTTTTGCGTTGTAGGAGATCATATATTTTTGGGTCTTCGTATTTAACAGTTGTATTGTTTGGTAGATCGGGTTTTTTAGCTTGTCATTGATTATATTTATAGTTTGGCTTTCAATTTGCATAAAATATCCTTATGCAATATAAGGTACATTATACCTAAAATCCCATATATAGGGCTTTTGTGATGTTTATTTATGCTTATAATTTAGTACAATTTTACAAAATATTATCTTATCTGTCGTAAATTTGTTTTTTAAAGTTAGGTGTTTAGGGGTATTGTAGTATTATTTGGTTAGATTTCAGGTGCGAAAGTTAAGTTAATTAATTATATCTCAAAGGTTATTATAGGCTTACATCTCATTTCAACGCGGCAGGATGAGATGCAATCCTCCTTAAAAGTACCATTTGGATATAATCTCCAAATTACGCTTAAAGGTGTGTTATGAAATACATTTCTCTTCTTCTCTCTCTGCTGCTGGTTTTCTTTTTGACTGCCTGCAGCAAAAAGGATGGGCAGAGAGAGCAAACTGCGCCCGGCACAGCAGAGGATGTCAATATATCAGATCTTAACCAATCATCACTGCAAGCAGAAGAGGTCGTGCGCTCTTTTATACTGACGGATGTTGACGGAAGAGACCTCAATATTACAATTGACGGTGATACGATGATATTTCCGGATATTGAACAGCCACTGCTGCTGCTGAACTTTTTTGCAACCTGGTGCCCGCCTTGCAGGGGAGAACTTCTCAGCCTCAGCCATCTGCAAAAAAAACATGCAAAAGATCTTTTTGTCGTGGGTGTACTCTTCAATGATGAACAGAACAGTACTCAACTTCGCCATCTTATGGAAAAGTATGATGCCAACTACTTCATTTCGCATGCCAGCGACAATGATGATCTTGCGGCAGAGGTTACCAAAAGATTGGAGTTGCCGGAGAATTTTTCTATCCCCCTTTCGGTACTCTATAAAAATGGAAAGCTATATCGTTATTATGAGGGCGCCATGCCTATCGAGATGATAGACAATGAGCTCAAGCAAGCTATCAAACAATTATAAGGATTTCACATATCATGTTCGGTTTTTTAAAAAAAGCATTTGGAAAGACAGGCGAAGCGATCAAAGAGGTTGCACCCCGGAAACAGAAAGATGTCAGCAAAGAGGAGTTTGAGGATATTCTGCTTGAAGCAGATGTCAACTATGAACTTGTGGAGCGTCTTCTGGAGGGACTGCCTCAAACGATTGGGCGAATACAGGCATTTAACTCACTCATCTCCGTCTTTCAATACAAGGCTGACTTCAAAGAGAGTGATGCCAAACCATTTGTAGAAATGATCATCGGTGTCAATGGTGCAGGAAAAACAACGACGATCTCCAAACTCGCTTACCACTATTCACAGGAGGGAAAAAGTGTCATACTGGGTGCCGGAGATACCTTTCGGGCTGCCGCCATCGAGCAGTTGACACGCTGGGCAGAAAAACTTGATATTCCTATCATTGCAACACAGCAGGGACATGATCCTTCTGCCGTTGTTTATGATACAATTACATCAGCACAAGCCAAAGGGATCGACCATGTTGTCATCGATACGGCGGGCAGACTGCATACACAGACCAACCTCAGCGAAGAGCTCAAAAAGATGATTCGTGTCGCAGGTAAAGCGGTGAATGCCGCACCGCACCGCAAATTGCTCATCCTTGACGGAACACAGGGGAGTTCTACGATCAACCAGGCGAAAGCCTTTGATGAGATGATCGGTATCGATGGAATCATTATCACCAAACTCGACGGCACAGCCAAAGGCGGTTCCATCCTCAGTATTGCTGACGAACTGAAGATGCCTATATTTTATATCGGTACAGGTGAACAACCCAAAGACTTGATCCGCTTTAAAGCCAATGAGTATGTCAATACTATTTTAGACGAAATATTTATTTAATGGAGTAAAAACATGGAAAACCGCATCAAACTACTATTTGTAAAACTGACTATTCTCTCAGGATTTCTTGCACTTGTTTTGGCTGTCTATTACTTCAGCATGGAATACCCACTGAGTAAATCATTTCAACTTGGAATTTTGGTGGCACTGGGTGCCCTGGTGGGTGCCGGGGTCACCTTTTTTCTCCTCTCGCTCCTTCTCATCCCTCTATTTTCCAGGATTGGAAATAAGAAAAATGAGACAAATGAGATACTATCCGGTCAGGACAAACCTTATGTCGTCCCCCGTGAAGAGAGAATCATTCGGCACAGTACCAAGGAAGAGTATATTGAGCACAGTATCAACAAGGAAATGAA
>JAYEOH010000165.1:4571-6823 GCA_034722775.1 Campylobacterota bacterium
CTTCCTTAGAAATAAGGAGAAATTCTACACAGAGTAATCCGTATTTCCATTTAGGTAAATATTGATCGCTTCTATCAACTTATCCAGTTCTTTTTCATATCCTTCTGAGTATTTTGGCAAAAGTGACTGGTTGCCGTAGATAAAAAGCTTATATACCTCATCCACTTTTACATGCATATCATGCGCACCTATTGATCCTGTCAAACCTTTCATATCCAGACAAAGCATTTTTATCTGCTCGAAACGGTTCTCTTTCACTAGCTTTTTAAATAATTTACCTGTCTCTCCATAGTACTCAACAAACTCTTTAAGTACTTCCATATAAAGTGCTTCATCACCATTTGCATATCTAATTCCTTCATTGATATCAATTCCGACAATCTTCTTCGTGATTTGCTTCTTATGTGTATCTATAGACTTTCGAGCAGGTTTTGCACCAATAAACATATCAAACGCTGTGTAAAGCTTACCAACATTCAGCGGTTTTGACAAAAAGGCATTGATCCCGGCATTGAACATTTTCTCTACTTCACTATCAAGAACCAAGGCTGTAAAAGAGACAATGGGCAAATCATCAAATTTTCCGGTGGCTCGGATATACTCTGTTGCCGTATATCCATCCATTACCGGCATGTTGATATCCATCAATACGAGGTCAAAAACTATTTTGCCGCTTGTGACCAGCATAAGTGCCTCTTCGCCATTACCTGCGATTGTGATCTCTATGCCGGATTTATCCAATATTGTAGTTAAGACCTTTTGGTTGATCAGGTTATCTTCAACAATCAACAGCTTTGCGCCGCTAAAATCAGCAAATTGTTCCCGTACAATATTTTTTGCTTCCGGAATAGGCTCTCTGTGAGTTTGTACAATCTTTGACTCTTGATCTGGAATCTCACTTTCAGCTTCTCTCTTCTCCTCTTGCAGTACCTGATCCATATCGATACGATAAAGATCTATGATCAGTTCAAAAACTCTCTCCTGATTGAGTGGCTTGATTAACTGTCTCTCTGCGACACTTTTAATCAAAATGTTTTTATTGTCTCTCAGCAGAGAACTCACGCCAACCACTTTGAGATCTTTTTTAGTTTTCAAAACTTTGAGGTATTCCGCCACTTGGGTAGTGAGCAGGTCTTCACACAATACAATGATATCATACTCTTCCCAGCCTGGCTTCTTCAACGCAAACTGCTCTTTGGAAACCACTGTGACATCATGTTTGAAGTAAGCAAACATTTTCTTGATTGCCAGAGCTGAATTATAGTTTTTGTCAACAATAAAAACTTTTTTTGTTGTCAATACTTTTTCCGGAAGTCGATAATTTCTGCGATTATCCTTGTTGTTGATTTTTAGCGGCAGCACAAAAGTAAATGTTGTTCCTTTACCTGAGAGACTCTGCACCGTTATCTCGCCACCCATCAACTCTACCAACTGTTGAGCAACGAAGAGTCCAAGCCCCACATACTCCTTTAACTCCTCATCATAATAAGGTATAAAAAGCTTCTCTAAACCTTCGGCATCCAACCCTTCACTCGTATCAAAAATTTGAAACTGCAGTTGTGTTTTATCCTCAAAAGTTTGAAAAATAGAAATATCGAGTTTGATTTCGCCTTGTATGGTTCGCGAAAATGAATAGTCAAGCAGGTTATTGAAAATTTGCCCAAGCTGGAGAGAATCCCCAATAAAAAACTTGGGGACATTGTTATCTATATCAAAGATTAACTCTACAGAACTCCCTTTGTAATTTGCACAGACTGAACCGGCAACTTCATTGAGTACATTATTGAGATTAAAAGACTCATTATTGATCTCTATTTTTTTAGACTTCAACCTTAAGAAGTCTATCAAGTCATGAGTGCGGTCGAGCAGTGTATTTTCTGCCTTGATCACCTGTTCGAGTACCTGCTCCAAAGATCGCTCTTTGGAGTTTTCCAGAATCTTATCACGACTCTCTATGGCTTCTTTGGTAATCATAAATATATTTTCACTCATATTGGTAAGAAGACTGGTCTGCCCCTGTTCCATTTCAAGCTGTCTTTTTACCATATCATCATGCAGTGATTTAGTGTTTGCCAATTGTCGAGAAGAGACAAATAAAATAATAACGCCAACTATTCCCAGAACAAATAATGCTATCCATATTGTCTGATCAACAGCAGCTGCCTGATCGCTGTTTGCAGATCCATAGAGCAAAACACTCAAACCTAAAATAATAGTTATCACTATTTTATGCATCTCTCATCTCCTCTTTT
>JAYEOH010000165.1:6923-9630 GCA_034722775.1 Campylobacterota bacterium
TTGAAACTTATTGAACACCTTTCAGCTCCAAAGACTACCATGTCAGAAAAAAAGAGGGATAGATCGTGGCAAAAAAAAGAACACTCTTCGAATGTCAGGCTTGCGGATTTCAATCTCCACGATGGATGGGGAAATGCACAGGATGCGGAGAGTGGGAAACCATGGTTGAGCTCTCGACCGAGCAGATCAAGTTTCTCAAAGAGACTTCTGCGGCATCACCTGTCGGGTCACAAAGCAAAGCCAAACCGATTACACAAATAGGTGAAGACAATATCACTCGATTTGGCTCAGGGAGCAGAGAGCTTGATCTCGTTCTCGGTGGTGGCATTGTGCCCGGTTCACTGACACTGATCGGCGGAAGCCCAGGTATTGGAAAATCAACTTTACTACTCAAAATCGCAGGTAACCTGGCCCAAAAATCCAAGAAAGTCCTCTATGTCTCAGGTGAAGAGTCTGCCGGCCAGATCAAGATGCGCGCCAACCGTCTCGAAGCCAATCATGATCAGTTATATCTTCTTCCTGAGATCAATCTCCAGTCAGTACTTGCCGAGATATCCAATAACTCCTATGAATTTATCGTCATAGACTCTATACAAACACTCTACTCTGACGAAACCCCTTCTGCGCCGGGGTCTGTCACGCAGGTTCGCACGATCACATTTGAACTGATGCGTGTTGCCAAGTCGCTGCATATTCCTATCTTTATCATAGGTCATATCACCAAAGACGGCTCTATCGCCGGACCTCGTGTCCTCGAACATATGGTCGATACTGTCCTCTACTTTGAAGGAGATACGAACTCTGAGCTGCGACTCTTGCGAGGGTTCAAAAACCGTTTTGGCTCTACCAATGAAGTGGGTATTTTCGAGATGAACAAGGAGGGGCTCAATGACGCCAAGAGTATGGCGGGAAAGTTTTTCAACAAAGAGAAACTCCAGTCAGGCTCTGCACTCACAGTCATTATGGAAGGAAGCCGTCCCATCATCATCGAGGTGCAGGCGCTTGTCAGCGAATCCTACGGGCACCCAAAACGAAGCTCCACAGGTTTTGACAACAATCGCCTTACCATGCTGCTCGCCCTGCTGGAGAAAAAACTCGATCTACCATTGGGAACCTATGATGTTTTCATAAATATCTCCGGCGGCATCAAGATCAACGAACCCTCCGCCGACCTCGCTATCATCGCTGCCATCCTCAGCAGCTACCGCAACCGTGAACTCAGCACAGAAACACTCTTCATCGGAGAAGTCAGCCTCACAGGAGAGATCAGGGAAGTCAGCGGCCTTGCGCAGCGTCTCAAAGAGATACAAACCCAGGGCTTCACCAAAGCTGTTATCCCCAATAAGCCGATCGAGGAGACAGGTATTAAATGTTTTATTGCAGATGAAGTTTCAAAGGTAGTTGAGTGGATGTAATACTACAACCATTTTTCCTTGCTGATGAGTATTTCCCTCATCTCCTCTGCCGGCAGAGGATGACTATAGTAGTACCCCTGTATATTGACACAACCATTATCGATTAAAAAATCTCTCTGCTCTGAAGTCTCCACCCCTTCGGCAACAATATCAAGCTTCAGGCTCTTCGCGAGGGCAATAATGGCTTGAACAATAGCAACATCATCTTTATTGTCAGGAACATCACTGACAAACGAACGGTCAATCTTGAGCCTGTTGATCGGCAGGTACTTCAGGAAAGAGAGCGAAGAGAATCCTGTTCCAAAATCATCAATGGATATCCCTACCCCCAGATCATTTATTTGTCTCAATGTGGCGATTGTCTCTTCAGGCTTCTTCATCATCTGCCCTTCCGTGATCTCCAACTCCAGCCACTCCGGCTTAAAACCATAAGCTTTGATATTCTTTTTTATCTCCTGCAGGAAGCCATCATACTCCAACTGCTTGATAGAAAGATTTAGCGCAAGGACATCGGGCACTAACCCCTCCTTGTGCCATTGACCTACCTCTTTCATAGCGACCCCCATAACCCACCTGTCGATCTCCATGATCATTCCTGTCTCTTCAGCCAAAGGAATAAATATATCCGGTGATATAATACCTTTGGTTGGGTGTTGCCAACGCACCAATGCTTCCAATCCTATCATTGTCTCAGCAGATGCGTTTATCTGAGGCTGATAATAGATAATAAACTCTTCGTTATCTATAGCCTGTCGCAAACTTGTTTTCATAGCGATTCTCTTTAAAGCAAAATCTGTCATTTTTGATGAATAGAATTGAAAAGAGTTGCGCCCATCTTCTTTTGCCTTATACATCGCTGTATCTGCAAACTTGAGAAGATGCCGGGCATCCGATGTGTCTTGCGGATAGAGACTGATACCTATACTCCCTGTGGTATAAAGTATTTGCTCATCAATCGTCATGGGCTCTGCCAGTGCTTTGAGAATTTTTTCTGCCAGCAGCGATACACTTTCAGGTCTTGCCAACTCTTCCACTATAACGGTAAATTCATCACCGCTTAAACGAGCCAGAGTATCTTCTCTGCGAAGAACACCTTCGAGACGCTTTGCGACTGCCTTCAGGACACTGTCACCTACTTCATGGCCAAGAGAATCATTGATATGCTTAAAATTATCCAGATCGATAAAGAAGAGTGCCAGACTCTCCCGATGGCGTTTTGCTTTTATGATCCCATGCTCCAGTCGATCAGCAAACAGTACACGGTTTGGCAATCCTGTCAATGCGTCATGGTG
>JAYEOH010000166.1:0-1850 GCA_034722775.1 Campylobacterota bacterium
GATCAATGATTTCATCCAAGAAATGATAAATGTGAAGAGATAAAATGATAGAGACAAAACATGTTTCAAAAGTTTATAAAATGGGAGAGCTTGATCTCGAAGTGATCAAAGATCTCAACCTCTCTATCGACCTTGGTGAGTTTATTGCCATCGTAGGACCGAGCGGAAGCGGAAAAAGCACACTGCTCAATATGCTTGGCGGATTGGATCTTCCAACAAGTGGTGAAGTGATCGTTGATGGGATTAATATCACTGATCTGGATACCACGGCTTTGGCGCACTTCAGAGGTGAAAAAGTTGGCTTTATTTTCCAAAGTTTCAATCTTATCCCTGTTCTATCAGTTTATGAAAATATTGAATATCCCCTTATAATGATTCAGCATCTTCCTCCCAAAGAGAGAGAAGAGAGAATTTTGACGATGCTCAAAGAGGTGGATATGCTTGATCAGAAAGATAAATATCCTGATCAAATCTCAGGAGGCCAGAAGCAGAGAGTCGCTATCGCCAGAGCTTTGGTGACCAACCCAAAAATCGTTTTTGCCGATGAACCGACAGCCAATCTCGACAGCAAAACAGCCCATCGTATCATTGAACTGATGCACAAGATCAAACAAGACTACAATACAACCTTTGTTTTTGCAACACATGATGAGAAGATCGTATCCTCGGCAGAGAGGCTGATTACCCTGGTCGATGGAGAGATTACAGAAGACAGAGAGGTACTCTTATGAAAAATATTATCAAGATGGCCTTTCGAAATCTCAAACGAAGCTCCAGAAGAACCCTGCTGACTGCTGCACTTATCACCATCGGTGTGATCTTTGTGTTGGTCTACTCTGCACTCTCCAGCAGCTTCAAAGCCTATATGGTCGGCGAAATTACAGACTCGATGATGGGGCATATCCAGATACACAAAAAAGGATATATCGCTTCCGTAGACAATCTCCCGCTTGACAAAAACCTCAACAAAAAGCAGATAGATAGAGTGCTGGAAGTATTGGATGCCAGTCCTTATGTGGAGAGTTATACTTTTCGTATCAAACTGGGCGGTCTCTTCTCCAACTATGTCTCTTCCACCAATATAAGACTCAATGCCATCGATCCTGAAAAAGAGATAAAGACCCTGCCTCTTTTTTCAAAGAGAATAGAGGAGGGTGAACCCCATCTGCTCAAAGAGGGCGAGATGCTCATCCCTGAGCTTCTTGCAAAAGGGATGGGGGTAAAAAAGGGCGACACCTCGGTATTGGTAGTCAACAACAAGGAGGGGTCCGTTAATGGTCTCAATCTCAAAGTTGTGGGTATCGTAGAACCTATCTCCGGCCCGGGAGGGAGAGATGGGTACTTTCACATCGAAGACGCCAAAAGAATCCTTCGTATCGAAGGGGTGGAAGCCAGTGAAATAGTCGTGCGGATCAAAGATGTCTCTCAGCTGCAAGAGGCGATGAAAAGTATGCAGAGTTTAGCCACAATCAAAAACCAAAAAGGCAAACCTGTATTCGAGATACACGCGTGGACAAAGCTGAGTCCTTTTTACAATATCGTCAAAATGCTTGATCTAATGGATCTCTCTATCAAAATCATCCTGATCTCCATCGTCCTGATCTCTATCCTGAATGTGATGATCATGAGTGTGTATGAACGGATCAAAGAGATAGGGACCATCGCAGCGATGGGAACACCTCCATCAACGATCGTCAAACTCTTTCTTACTGAGGGATTTATGCTGGGATTGTTTGGCGCCATCACAGGAACTATCATCTCCTTTGTCATCGTCAAGGCCATCGATATGATAGGCATCAGCTTCTCCTTTGGACGGCAAAGCGACTTGGTGCTTCACCCCTCTTTGCAGG
>JAYEOH010000167.1:0-1816 GCA_034722775.1 Campylobacterota bacterium
AGGGTCAAAGGTATCACAGATGGGGAGTTTTGGATATATTACCCCACCAACTAAATACCCAAACTTTTGAAAGAACGAGAGGAGGTAAGATGTGAGTAAAAAAAGCTGTAGGACTAACTGGTTAATTCAAAGATTTTTTTGCTTGCAGATTGCCTTCTCTCGTTCTTCCCGAAGGGTGCTGTGCTTTCGCCCATACTCTGCGTTAGATTTTTTCAACTTAGCTACGGCTAGGTTTTCAAAAATCTGCCTTGATTATGAACGAAATCACAGCATCAAAAATTTGGGTATTTAGTTGGTGGGGTAATAGAGAGGATGATTACTTGAAAAGTCCTTCATCTTCAATCACTTCACAATCATCATTCATCTTTTCGCATAGTATCTCGTAGCATTTTTTGCACAGATAGCGATAGCTTTGCATATCGTAGTAGATAGGATCCCCCTCCAGGAGGTCATCATAGCATTCGCCGCAAACATTTGTTACGCGCAGCAAAATCTCCGGAGTGGCAATCTGGTCAACAAAACATGTGCTCACAATTAACTCCCGGCTTTTAATGTGCTGATGATCTCCTCAGCTTCCTTGAGTGCAGGATCAATTGCATAAGCTTTTTCGTAGTTTTTCAATGCTTCTTCATTGTCACCCATATCATAGAGCGTATTGGCATAGTTGAAATAGTGGGGTGCATACTCAGGGTCGAGCTCGACAGAACGGCGATGATGCACAATCGCCTCTTCATTCTCACCCAGATGATGCAGGGCATTTGCCAAAGCAGCCTCCGCCATATCATCATCGGGTGTGATCCCCAGCACTTTCTGATACTGCTCTTTTGCCCCGACAAAATCATTCATTGTGTTGAGTACATAGGCATATCGGCTCAAGACATCAGGATTGTTTTCATCAAGTATCAGAGCGCTTTGCAGTGCCTTTTTCGCCTCCTGCATATCCTCTTTGCCTACAGCCTCATCTGCCATTGACAGCAGTTCATCCATGCGATCAGGCTTGATTTGCGGAGTGGAAAATATTTTATCAGGACGGCTGATCCCGCCGATCTGTTCGTCAGCATTTTTAGCTTCAAAATCAACACCTCTCCTGGGATAATCTTCACTGAAAAGTTTTTTGAAAAAAAGGTAAAAAATTACCAACGCCATAATAAAAAGAATGAGTTGAAAGAGTGTCATTGCTGCTCCATATAATAATAAATGCATGATAGGAGAATCTTGCTTAAGAGTACCTCCAATGTGATTAAAAAATGTGCTCTTTTTGCCTCTCTATGGCAAGTCGACAGACAAAGAGGCGATAGAGAGGTTTTTGGAAAACTAAAAAAGCTTTTTCACTTTATCCATCAATCCCTCTTTTTTACTGTCAGGATTTTCTTCCGGTTCCTTCTGCGTGTAGTACTCCTGAGGCAAAACATTTTCCGGAGTGCCATCTACATTGACTACCGTAAGCTCGGGATGAATCAACTCTCTGAGCTTTTTCTGCACCACCATTTTTGTTGTCATCAGACTCATTGAGCATCCGTGACAAGCCCCTGCCAACTCTATATAGACGATGCCGTCCTTTGCCCCCAAAAGTTTGATACTGCCGCCATGGGAGTTGACATATTCATTTACGGCAGGAAGGTGGTGCTTCGCTGCTTCATAAATATCTTCATCCAAAAAATTCATTATAATCCTTCGTATTCTATTATATAAGGAACCTCCAAAGATCTATAATACCCACAATGGACAATAAAAGCATAAGATTTTGCAAGAGGCTTTCAAATCCTAGCCTTAGCTAAGATGAAGTAAGCATCTTGTGAAAGATTGTGCTTTTATT
>JAYEOH010000168.1:0-9323 GCA_034722775.1 Campylobacterota bacterium
AAGTATCGTATCTACCCAAACAAAATATAGATACAACTCATTGAAAAACTATCTTTTCAGTACAGTGAATCCACCGGGATTGGTATCAAAAGAACCAAAGTAGGCATTGATGATTTGATTTTCATCCCTATCTTCAAAAAATCCATAGGGAACCCCTAGCTCATTATGCGAATTTTCTATCGTAAAAAATTCCTTATTATCAAGATTGATTGCCGCAATATCATTATGGTAGTCCCAGTGCGCTACCAAGGAATCTCCCAAAAGAAGATCATCTAGTGGAAAAGTTTGGATATTCAAATAGATAAATAGAGCTTATACTTTAAAATTTCCTGTTTAACTGACCTTACGCACTTTGTAGGTTTGGCATTGCCAAACGCTTAATGGGACATGAAGATGCTTCCAAAGGTTGCGACTTCTTTCATGCTGTGTATGTTTGCTTTGGCGTTTGGTAATACCAAACCTACCCGATTGTAACATTTTCTATATTATGTGCGTAAGGCCAGCTGTTTCATACTTATTTCTCATCAGTTACCGCCTCTTCCTGTAAAACTCCTCCCTGAAAGCATCAAAACGCTCTTCAAGAATCGCTTCTCTCATCTGCTTCATCAGATCGAGGTAGTAGTAGAGATTGTGAATTGTAGCCAACCTGAAATAGGTGAGTTCTTTGGCTCTGAAGAGGTGGCAGAGGTAGGCTCTGGAGTAGGTTTGGCATACCATACAGTTGCACGCGGGGTCGATGGGTTCGGGATCTTCTTTGTATCGTGCTGCTTTGATACTCACTTTGCCGAAGGTGGTGAAGAGTGTACCGTTTCTGGCATTTCTTGTCGGCATGACACAGTCGAACATATCGATGCCTCGTGAAACATTTTCTACCAGGTCTTCGGGAGTGCCGACACCCATCAGGTAGCGCGGCTTCTCTTCGGGCATAAACTGTGTTGTCCACTCGACCGTATCATACATATCCTGGTTGGCTTCTCCTACACTGAGACCCCCTATGGCAAACCCGTCATAATCCATCGCGCAGAGCTCTCTTGCTGATTTTTCACGAAAGGCTTTGTCCGTGCCGCCCTGGATGATGGCAAAGATATTCTGCTCTTTCCCGATACCCTTTTCCTGATTGGCACGGTGATAATCGATCGATTCCTGTGCCCACTGAGTGGTCCTCTCTATCGAACTCTTGATGCGCTCCTGGGTAGCAGGCAGGGCAACTAGGTCGTCAAGGATCATCATAATATCCGAGCCTAAGTTGTATTGGATATCAAGGACTTTGGTGGGAGTAAAGTAGTGCTTGGAGCCGTCAATATGGCTCCTGAAGGTGATACCGCCCTCGTCGATCTTGACATTGTCGCTGAGTGAAAAGGCCTGGAATCCGCCGCTATCGGTCAAAAAACTTTTTTTGAATCTGGTAAACCCCTGCAATTTTCCCATTCTGGCGACGGTCTCGTCTCCCGGGCGCAGGTAGAGGTGGTAGGTATTTCCCAGAATGATCTCAGGCTGAAGGAAGCTCTCCAGGTCTGTGGCATCGAGTGCTTTGACGGCACCGACCGTTCCTACGGGCATAAAGACCGGTGTTTGTATCGTGGAATTTTTGGTTGTGATCGTGCAGGCTCTGGCTTTGGCATCACATTTATCTATCTGAAATTGCATTGTGCTATAATTCTCCTGAATATAAAAATACGGATAATGGGTAAGATTATACCATTCCCACTAAAAGAGTTAAATGAAGAATATATTGATTCTTGCTGACGGACCTATTGCCAGAGACTTTCTCGAATGGATCAACAAGACGAGAGTTGCGGATAACCAATATCAGGTGGTTTGTTACAGAGAGGGTGTATTTCCCGAGAAGATGAGCCGAACGATTCCTATGTGTCACACCGATCCTACCAGCTATAGTAAATTGCTTGCGATGATGTCTGAAACCAAATTCACAATGGTTTTTATCATTATGGACGAGCAGGAGGATACACTCTATTCCTTGAAAAATGTTCGTCAAATTGACCCAAAAATTCCTGTTGTTTTATTGGATAGTTGGGATGAATCGTATGACAATATAGAAGGTTTAACGCTTGTCAATGAACGACAGCTGATGGCTGCGCATCTCTATGACCACCTGCCCAATGTGCCGGTAGTTGCCCAGAATGTAGGCTTGGGAAAGGGTGAGATCATGGAGATATTGGTGCCTTTCGGGAGTAGCTACTCTTATCGGCATGTAGGCTCCATCGCTCAGAGAAAATGGAAGATTGCTGCGATATATCGTAATGAAAAGCAGATTATTCCGACCGGTGCCACGATGATTTATCCCAACGACACGCTCTTGGTATTGGGCAAACCCATGGTACTGGACGGTATTTACAAAAGTATCAATAGGCGTATAGGACTTTTTCCGGAACCATTTGGTAAAGACCTTTATCTTGTACTTGATTTTGACAGCGACAGAGATAAGGCATTGATCTATCTCAAAGAGAGCATCTATTTGACAGATCAACTTGAAGATAAATCACTATTTGTAAGAATTGTTAATCCCTCAGACTTTGCACTCATTGAGCTTTTGAAGCAGGAGGAGAAAGATAATGTCACGATCTATACCTGCTATGATACGAAGGAGATGGCATCACTTATCGAGTATGACATTCAGCAGTTTGATATCGGTTTGGTGATCAATAGTATGGATACCTTTGAAAAGCTGGGTCTGAAGAGGCAACTTTTTGATCTGAAAAAACTGGTCTATATCTTTGGTGATAAATCACTTTACAATATCACAGGAAGTGTTGTATTGATCACTGATGAATCTGAGATGGAATCCATCTCTTCTACTGCTATTGACTTTTCTGAAAGTCTCAATCTATCACTCCACCTCTGTGATTTTGATCCTGAAGGTGATTTTGATAGCAAAAAGAAGATCATTGAGCACTACGAAACACTTTCTCAGATATTCAACTATGAAATCGTTGTCGATCAGGAGAGTGTCAATCCCATTCGAAAACTCCAAAGTCTCGATAATATCATCCAAATCTCTGCATTTAACAAGGAGATCAGGAAAAAAACGATTTTCAATTTCATCTCGACACGAGTGCAGGATTATCTACTGACGACCCAGAAGCACCCAAAAATCCTCGTTCCGGTCGAAGTTTCAGCGAACTAAAGGGCACCTCTAAAGTTATTTAAGTTAAAATAAAGCCAATCATTATCTTTCAAGAAAGGCATATTGCTATGATCGTACCTATTGAGCTTTTGAATACACAAGCAGTTACTTATGATATTACTATAGATTCACTGCCAGAGCTGGATTTCGATACAAAAGTCGTTGTCGTAACCAACCCGACTGTAGCAGGCTATCACCTCGAGACACTTCTGGATAAAGTGAAGGCAAAAGAGCTGCATGTCGTGACAGTGCCGGATGGAGAAGAGTACAAGACGCTGGAAACGGTTGAAACGATCCTCGATCAGCTTTTTGAGCAGAAACTCGATCGCAAATCACTTCTGATAGCTTTTGGGGGAGGGGTGATCGGTGATATGACCGGATTTACCGCTTCGCTCTATCAGCGAGGGATAGGTTTTATCCAAATTCCCACAACACTGTTGAGTCAGGTGGATGCCAGTGTCGGAGGAAAGACCGGTGTCAACAACAGATATGGCAAAAACCTGATCGGTGCTTTTTATCAACCCAAAGCTGTCTATATCGATCCTGTATTTTTGGAGACACTTCCGCCGCGTGAGTTTGCGGCAGGTGTCGCGGAGATCATCAAAATGGCAGTCATGTTTGATATAGACTATTTTAACTTTCTAGAAAAAGCAGATCTAAGGGATGAGTCTGCGCTCAAAGAGACGATCAGGAGGAGTGTGGAACTCAAAGCAGAAGTCGTCAATCAGGATGAAAAAGAGGCAGGTATCCGAGCGGTTCTCAACTATGGTCACACTTTTGCCCATGTGATCGAAAATGAGACAAACTATACTACCTATCTGCATGGTGAAGCGGTAGCTATCGGCATAGCGATGGCAAACAGACTCGCAGTAAAGCTGGATCTCATGTCTCTTCAGGAGGAGGAGCGGGTTCTTTCACTTTTGAAAAAATTTGAACTTCCAACAGAGTATGTGATAGAGAATGTGGATAACTTTTATGAGCATTTTTTCCTCGATAAAAAGAGTGCCAATAACAGTATCAAGTTTATACTGCCGGAAGGCATAGGAGACTACTATATCCAAAAGGATATTGATGAGTCCATAGTCAAAGAGGTCCTTGCAGAGTTTGGTGGAAAGGGATGATGCTCCGCTCTCTCTTTCCGCTATTTTTCCTGGTCGTATCTCTCTGCTTTGTTACAGTCTCGGCAGAAGAGAGTGGTCCGCTTGATCAGCTCAAGATTATCAAAGAGAGAATTACTTCAGGTTTGTCTCCCAATAAGCAGCAAACACCTCCGGCAAAAGAGAAGCAAAATGAGAAAAAATCTGTAACAGACAGAGATAGCAGCCAAGATGAAAAAAGGGCGGCAGAGGAGAAGAAGAGCACTATAGAGCTCCTTCTTCACCGCAAAAATGAACTTGACGAATCGCTTCAAAAAAATAACATTTGGAGCAAAATATACAGCAATTACCACACCTACCTCTATCTCTTAGATGAGAAAAAGGAGCTGGATGCAAAGATTTCTTATCTTGAAAAAAGAGAATATTTAACCCAAAAAGAGGAAAAAAATCTAGCAGAGTATAGAGAAAAAGAGAAGACTATCACAGGAAAATTGCTCCTTCTCGAGGAGTACAAAAAAGATCCTTTCAATAAGGTTATCAAGCCTGAACCCATTGGAGATATACCGTCGGTCAGCAATCCTATTGCTATCATCACGGCCATTTCTTATAAAAAGAAATTGCTTGCAGATCAAAAAGAATATGATAATCGATTTATTTCTCTCAAAGAAATCGTTGATAAGTTTCAGGAGGAGAGTAAAGTTCTTGAAGAGCTGATCAAGCTTGATCCCGATGCAGCGCAATACCAGGAGATGCTTGCTGATATCAATGAGAGACTCAAGATCTTTGTTCCTGTCCTGGAAATTTTCAAAACAACTCAGAATGTTTATATGAAAAAGATCGATGAGATCAAACTGAATCTCAAAAGAGAGATAAGTCGGGAGATGCAGAAAGGTATCTCGATTGGCGGCATGCTGCTCTTTTTCTTTGCCTTTTTTATTTTGGGAAAATTTCTTGCCCATAAGTATATGTCGGATAATGACCGCTTCTATATGATCAACAAGGTACTCAATATTACCTTTGTCACACTGCTGGTTATTATCCTGCTCTTTTCTTATATTGAAAATGTCAGTTATCTTGTGACGGTACTTGGGTTTGCTTCTGCAGGTATCGCGATCGCGATGAAGGATTGGTTTATGAGCCTGATGGGATGGTTTGTCATTATGATCGGTGGAACGATTCATGTGGGGGACCGTGTCAAATTTGTCAGAAACGGCATAGAGTATGTAGGTGATATCGTGGATATTTCTATGATGAGGATGACGCTGCACGAAGATGTCACACTCACGACCTATATGCTCAATCGACGAGCAGGAAGAATTATTTTTATCCCCAACAACTACATTTTTACGGATATGATTGCCAACTATTCGCATGCCGGTCTCAAAACGGTTTGGGATGGTATCGATCTGGTTATTACTTTTGATTCGGATATCAGCAAGGCGGCCTCTATCGTCAAAGAGGTGAGTAAAAAATACTCCAGAGGATATACGGATATCACCAGAAAGCAGCTCAACAAACTGCGAAGCAGCTATAGCATACGCAATACAAATGTAGAGCCCCGTATCTTCTCTTTTATAGAGCCCTATGGGGTAAAGATCAGTGTCTGGTATCTAACAAATGCCTATGCAACTTTGACGCTCCGCAGTACTATTTCTCAGGAGATTATCGAGCGTATTCAGGCAGAAAAGAGTGTCTCTCTCGCCTTTCCTACACAATCTCTCTATCTGGATAAAGATGTGCGAAAGCCATCTCTGCCTCCGGAAGAGAGCAATGAAGCCGGCGGGGTGCACTCCTGATGCAAAAAGTATTCTTCAAAACCTTCGGCTGCCGTACCAATCAGTTTGATACACAGGTCATGATCTCCAAACTCAGTGATTTTGAGCTTTCTATGGATGAAAAAAAGAGTGATGTTGTTGTCGTGAACTCTTGCACTGTAACCAATGGCGCTGACTCCTCGGTGCGAAACTATATCAGTTCACTAAAGCGAAAAAATCCGGATGTCAAGATCGTATTGGCAGGTTGCGGTTCTCACTCCAAAGGCGAATCCCTATTTGCCGACGAAAAAGTTTTTGGTGTTATCGGGCATTCGGAAAAAGAGAAAATCAATGAGATACTCAAAAAACCAGACCGTTTTTATGAGATTGGTGACTTGACTCATATTGATTCGACCATTGTGGAAGAGTTTGTCGGCAAGAGCAGGGCTTTTATCAAAATACAGGAGGGGTGTGATTTCCGCTGCTCCTACTGTATCATTCCCTCTGTCAGAGGAGATGCCAGGAGTCATAGTGAAGAGACAATACTCGCACAGATCGAAAAACTTGCCGGTAATGGTTTTGGTGAATTTATACTGACAGGCACCAATGTCGGCAGCTACGGCAAAGATCATGGCAGCTCTATGGCAAAATTGCTCAAGCGTATCAGCAGGATTCGCGGTGTCAGGCGCCTGCGTATAGGAAGTCTCGAGCCGATACAGATCGATGATGAGTTTAAAGAACTGTTGAGTGAGTCCTGGATGGCACGGCACCTGCATATCGCTCTGCAGCATAGCAGCGACAAGATGCTAGAGCTGATGAATCGGCGTAACCGCTTTGATGCTGATCTTGAACTTCTTGAGGAGATTGCCTCAAGAGGATATGCCCTGGGTACAGATTTTATCGTGGGACATCCTGGCGAAACGGATGAGATTTGGAGTGATGCTGTTGAGCGTGTCAGGAAGCTGCCCTTGACTCATCTGCATGCCTTTAGCTATTCCAGGCGTGATGGCACATCCTCTGCTTTGATGCGTCCGGAAATAAAAGGCAATATCGCCAAGAATCGGCACAGGGAACTGACCGATATCATCAAGGCAAAAAATCTTGCTTTCCGGGAATCTCATCGCAGCAATTTGGAAGTATTGCTCGAAAATGGCAAGGATGGAGTCTATCATGGTTTTGATCAATATTTTAACAGGGTAGAGATCAAGTCTGATGAAGATCTCAGCAGCAATTGGGTTTTGATCAATCAACTTAAAGTAAACAGTGAAGGCAATTATGCAGATTTTTAAAGAGAAAAATATTCGGATTATTGTTGGTTTGGCAGTTGTGCTGATGCTGCTTCTGGCTTTTGCCTTGCTGCGTGACGAGAGCAAGTCGATTACGGCAGCAGAAGCCAGCAAAATTTATAAAGAGGGCCGCATCAGTAAAATCATCGTTGACGGGGAGTATCTTCGACTGGTAACGCCGGCAGAAACTTACAAGATATACAAGGGCTCTATCAATACAAAGGTACTCTTTCAGAAGTATCCTGTTGAGGTGATAGGCGGTCAAAACTATATACTCGACTTTCTCTATCTTTTGGTGATCATCGGTGCATTTGGCTTTCTCTTCAAAATGATGAGGCAGAGTCGAAATGAACAGCTCAAACAGCTCCACCATGAGATAGACCGTGCAGAGGATATCGCTAAACCTGAAGAGATCAGGGCGATACAGTCCACGATCAAATTTTCAGATGTAGCAGGGATCAATGATGTCAAGGAGGAGCTTGAGGAGATCATTGATTTTCTCAGAGAGCCGCAAAAGTATCGCCAGCTTGACATCAGGCTCCCCAAAGGTGTCTTGCTGATCGGCCCTCCGGGTGTTGGCAAGACACTGATCTCCAAAGCTGTTGCCGGTGAAGCAGGAGTGCCCTTCTTCTATCAAAGTGGTGCCTCTTTCGTCCATATCTATGTAGGGATGGGAGCCAAGCGCGTGAGTGAGCTTTTCAAAAAAGCCAAACAGATGGCTCCCAGTATTATTTTCATCGACGAGATCGATGCGGTAGGAAAGAGCAGGGGGGCATTTCGCAACGATGAACGCGAAGCAACACTCAATCAGCTGCTGACAGAGATGGATGGATTTGAGGATAGCTCAGGAGTGATCGTCATAGGTGCCACCAACAAAGTGGAGGTCCTCGATGATGCACTGCTGCGTGCAGGGCGATTTGACAGGCGTATTCATATCTCACTTCCTGATATGCAGGAGAGGGTAAAGACTCTGCAGCTCTATCTGGCAAAGAAGCCCCATCAGGTTGACTTGGACGCTGTTGCAAAGATGACAGTCGGCTTCAACAGTGCAGCATTGGCGACACTGACCAATGAGGCGGCTATCTATGCAATGAGAGAGGGTCGAAAAGTTGTAGAGCTGAGTGATTTTGAAGCAGTCAAAGAGAAAGTTTTGCTGGGGAAGCGGCGCATCATGAGTTTTGATGACGAAGAGAGGGAGATACAGGCTGTCTACCAGGGAGCCAAAGCCCTTACCGCCACCTGGCTGGATGTGGAATTTGAAAAGATAGGTATCGTTACGACACGACTGCTCGAGCAGGACCATGAGATCATCTCCAAAAGCCAGATACTCAACCGGGTAAAAGTTTATCTTGCAGGAAGTGCTGCAACCCAAAGAGCCTATAGTGAGAAATTTACCAATGCAGGCAGTGATATCGCTCAAGCAAAGGTATTGACACATCAATTGATAGAGAGCTATGCGATGGGTGAGCACTTTATCAATCATCCTCAGGATGAAGAGATGATACTCCAGAGTGCCCAGGAGGAAGTGAGCACTATTCTTGAAAAACTGGACGAAACGCACAAGAAAATATCAGCCTATCTTCTGGAAAATGAGAATATCACCCGCGAACAGACGCAGGAGATTATCCGTGAAATATTTTAATGGTTTTTCACTCCGGGGCGAAGAGGTTCTTTTTGCAGCCTATCTCGATGAGAGTGATTTTACCCTTGTCGGTTTCAGCTATGGAGCGCAGCTGGCATTTGAATCTGCCTATCATAGTGATCAGCGTATAGAAAAACTGATCCTCCTCTCTCCGGCTTTCTTTCAAGTGGAAAAAAAGAGCTTTGTTCGTGCACAACTGCGCTATTTTGAGCAAGAGAAAAAATCCTATATTCAGCAATTTATGGACAATGTCTCCTACCCAAGCAGGGTAGATCTCTCCCCTTATTTGGACGAGGGGAGCAGTGAGGCACTTGAAGCACTCCTGACCTATCAATGGGATAGTGAAAAAATAGATGAAGTATTGGCGCGAGGTACACAGATAGAAGTTTATCTCGGCGG
>JAYEOH010000169.1:0-7935 GCA_034722775.1 Campylobacterota bacterium
GATGAGAATGGCATTGGTGTTTTTGCCGGTAAATTCGAGCTGCAGATAGATGGTTTTATCTTTATAGCTGCTTTTGGGTGCCAGCTCAAAGCGGAGTATTCGATCATTGTTGGGAGTTTCGACTGTGATGAGTCTGCTTCCCGATACAAGAGAGTGCAGCAGCGTATCGAAGGGGGCGTTGTATCCCTGGAGCGGTCGCTGAGATACTGCTTTGTAAACAAAGCTGTGCCCTCTGACCATATTGAAAAAATAGTTTTGGTATTTGTCGAAGGTCAGTTCTATCGTATTGTCCTCTATGCGTCTGGCACGGCTGACAAAAGAAAAGTCGCTCAGGTGTTTGGCAATAGCTTGGAGTTCGTAGAGTTTCATTGTGATAACTTTTTTGCTGTATTTTATCCAAAATTATCCGGGTTTATTGATAGCTGTCTCAACAAAGAGTGTACTCGGGATTCAATGTTTTCAAAATTATTTCATGTACTTCACGCAAAAGGTCACTCTCTATCTCGCCAATTTTTTGTATAAATCTATGGTGTGAGAAATTTCTGATCTGAAAGCAGTCCGCAGCAGATATTTTCGACAATCCACTCTCTGGGCTATTGACCAATTTGATCATCCAAGGATAATTTCTGTAGGTCTCAGACCAATGCGTGATCGGAACTATCGTTCTGAGGGGCAGCTTGCCAATGCTGGGATGGTTGACGATCAGGGCGGGTCGTTTTTTGCCCATTTCGCTTCCTGCATTTGGAAAAAACTCTACTTCCCAGATTTCACCCTGTTCAATATTCATAGATATCTCCGGTATCATTGCTTATTTCATTAACAAAAGATAGATAAGTTTTATCTTGGCGGGCTAGTTTCGCGCCTTTTTTCCATCTTTCTATCTCTTTTTGTTTCAGATAGCTCTCCAGTGCCTCTTTGTAGATTGTCGAAGCAGAAAGGTGCAGTTCTTTTTTCAGTTCATAAAGCCTATCTTTCAATTCCGAAGGAATAGTGACAGTTATTTTTTCCGATTTTTTCTTACTGGCTATCATATCATTATCCTTATATTTTTACTTATTATAGTGAAAGTATTTTGTTAAGTCAATATTATCTCAATCACTGCAAAATATTTTTTTGCTATAATTCACACAATTATACAGCAAGGATAAAAAATGGGACAAACCATCACAGAGAAGATCTTTTCAGAGCATGCAGGCAAGGAAGTCAAAGCCGGGGAGATCGTCAGAGTCGATATCGATATGATAATCGGAAATGATATTACGACACCGATCTCGATCAAAGCGTTCGAGGAGAGCGGTGCAGAGAAGTTGGCGAGACCGGATAACTTCAGTATCGTGATGGATCACTATATCCCTGCCAAGGATATTGCCTCTGCCAACCAGGCGAAGATCTCGAGAGAGTTCGCATACAAGCACGATTTGAAATACTTTTTTGATGAGAAAGATATGGGGATCGAGCACGCATTGCTTCCGGAAAAAGGTTTGGTGATCCCCGGAGACGTGATCATCGGTGCGGATTCACATACCTGTACGCATGGAGCACTGGGTGCCTTCTCGACGGGGATGGGAAGTACGGATTTGGCGTTTGGGATGATCACAGGCGGAAACTGGTTCAAGGTGCCCGAAACTATCAAAGTTGTCTTGAGCGGTGAGCCGGGAGAGCATATCTACGGTAAAGATATCATCCTTGAATTGATCCGTATCCTGGGCGTAGATGGTGCACTATATAAGGCATTGGAGTTTACAGGTGATACGATCTCATATCTTGGGATGGATGATCGCTTCTCAATGTGCAATATGGCGATCGAAGCAGGAGCCAAATCAGGAATCATCGCCGTTGATGAGGTGACAAGACTCTATCTGGATGAGCGTGCGACTGTCAATGACGGCTTGCGTGCAGAGCCGAAGATCTTCACTTCGGATATTGATGCGGAGTATTGTCAGGTTGTTGAGATCGATGTTGCCGCATTGTCGCCCGTCATCGCCTATCCTTTCCTGCCATCCAACGGCAAGCCCGTGGAGCAGGCGGTGGCTGATGATATACCCATCGATCAGGTAATGATCGGGTCGTGCACCAATGGTCGTATCGAAGATCTGCGTATCGCTGCTGAGATCATGAAGGGTAAAAGAGTAGCGAAGCGTACCCGAATGATCGTCACACCGGCAACACAGAAGATATTGATGCAGGCACAGCACGAGGGATTGATGGATATCCTCATCGAAGCCGGTGCCGTCGTCTCCAACCCGACCTGCGGTGCCTGTCTGGGCGGATATATGGGTATCCTGGGGGATGGTGAACGCTGTGTTGCGACCACCAACCGGAACTTTGTCGGCCGTATGGGAGCGAGAACTTCAGAGATCTATCTGGCAAATTCTGCTGTGGCTGCCGCCTCTGCTATCGCCGGGAAGATCGTCGATCCCCGAGAGCTGTAGAAGGTTAAATTCACTACACCCCTCATATTAAATCAAAATTGATAAATTTATGTTATACTTTATGAGTTATTTTTATAATAAAGGCATACAATGATCAAAAAAACTCTCCTCTATTTGTTCTTAACGCTTCCTGTGTTGGCAGGAGACTTCTCCATCACAGGCACAGTTGTCTCAGACAATCAAAAGATGATCGGTGCGCGGTATATGGGGTATGTCAAACATATCTATTTCAATCTTGGAGACAAGGTGCATCGCGAAGATACGCTTTTTGAGATGGAGTCGGCAGAGTTTGATATCATGAAAAATCAGGCAGATCTGGCGCTGGAGCAGGCGGAGATCATGGTCGATATGTATCGTACGCGACTCGATAGTATCCGCAGAGAGAAAGCATCGCTGCGTATTCGCGGTCAAGAGAGCAGTATGGACTTCAACAATCTGGATATCACAGCAGAAAATGTCCAGGCAGGACTCTCTGCTGCGAGAGGTCTGGTGGAAAATGCTACGACCAAGATAAAGCAGATGGCAACCATCGCCAACTATCTTGAAGTTAAGGCACCAAACGATGGGATTATCGTCCAAAAGCAGATCCGTCAGGGAGATCTGATCGTACCGGGGATGCTGGCAATGGTGCTGGTGGATCTGGATCATCTGGAGATAGAGGCTCAGATCTCAGAGGCTGACCTCCTGAAGGTAAATGCCGGTGATTTTGTCAAAATACGCATCCCCTCTATCAAATTCAAAACCCGCGGCAGGGTCAAGTCAGTCGTGCCCAGTGCCAATCCGATGACTCATACCTTTACGATCCGTATAAAGTTCAACAAAGAGGACAAGAAGGTTTTCCCGGGCATGTATGCAAAAGTCGATGTCAAGTATAACGATGATGTGTTGAGCGCTTCATCAGAGTAGGCAATCCCTACACCTTCTTATGCGGAAATAGAGCTCGGATATTATCTCCGAGGATACACCAGCTGTTTTTCTCATCTTCACAGAGTACCTTTTGTCCGCTGTCGGGCATCATAGCATCAGCATTGTCCATCAGAATGGGGATAAAGAATAGCGAGACGAGTGTAGCAGCCATACTTCCAAAGATCAGGGCGATCCCCAATCCCCCGAAGATCGGGTCTGTAGCGAGCAGCAGGCTTCCGAGGATGATCGCCACGGCAGTGAGCATAATGGGTTTGGCGCGCGTGGCGGTAGCGATCGCGATAGCGCGTTTTTTCTCCATGCCCTCATCTGCGATCAGTGAGCGCGCAAAGTCGATCAGGAGAAGTGAGCTTCGTGCGCTGATACCCATCAGGGAGATAAAGCCGATCAAAGATGTAGCTGTCAGGAAGAAATGGGTATCGGTAGCAAAGAGTTGTATCTTGTCTGTGATCCAGTGCCCTATGAGGACACCGATGATCGAGAGGAAGCTTCCGATCAGGACGATACCGCTCAGGGCAAAGGATTTGTAGTAGACGACGATCAGGAGAAACATCAGGACCAGCGCAGCGATGAAAGCGCCACCCAGGTCACGGAATGTATCGAGTGAAACCTTCATCTCTCCATCCCATCTCAAGAGCATCTTTGCATCGGTTTTTTTGTCGACAAGGTCAAGGTCAAACATATAGGTCGTGATCCCGGGAACTTTTGTCACATTGAAATCTACAGAGAGCTGCTCAAGCATCTTTTCCCTTGCCTCCAGCAGAGGATAGACCTGGCTGACCATATCGCACTCTGAAGTGATGGTCACCATATTTTTGAGGTTTTTTCTATAGATGGTCGGACTCGATGGTGTAACTTTGATGGAGATGATCTCATTGAGCGGTACCATCATCCCTCTTTTGTTCATTAGCTTCAAAGAGGAGAGTTTATCCAGAAGTGACTCTTTGGAGTCAAACTCAACCATACGGGTCTCTTCATTCAGCCTCATGAAGATCGGTACCTGATCCTGCTGGTCGCGTGTATTTTTGACGGCGATGGGCATCCCCTTGAATGCGAGGTAGATGATTTGATTGACCTGGTCAATACCAAGCGCACTTCGGACGATTTTTTCGGTGTCCAGAATAAGGTCATATTTGGTATAGAGATCATCCTGCATGATATCGATATCGACCAATCCATCTGTTTGCCCCAGTATCAGCGCAACTTTTTCGGCTGTATCCCTTAGCAGAGCATCATCTTTGCCGTAGAGTTCGACGACGATCGTAGCAAGCGTAGGAGGTCCGGAAGGCATCTCTGTAAATCTGATAGAGGTATGGGGCGTGAGTCTTCCACAGGCTTTGTTGATCTCGGGACGAATACGGTGTACCATCATATAGGAGGGCTCATCGCGTCCATGTTTGTCTGTCAGGTTTATGACGATCTCAGCCTGATTTTTGAGAGATTTGAAGGCAGATCCTTTGACCAGTCCGGCATAATCCAGCGGTGCCCCCTGCCCAAGATAAACTTCCATATCAGTAATCTCTTTTTCATGTTTGAGATAGTCTACGATACAGGTTGTCACCGATTTGGTCTCTTTGATGGATGCATCGGTAGCGGTGTCGACATAGATGGTGAAAGTGTTGGCGCTTTTTCCCGGGAGCATCCTGGCGAGTACAAGCTCTGTCGGAATCATCATAACGGCACCTATCATGGAGAGGAGAACGATCGCTGTCACGATCCACTTGTTTCGAGGACTGTTGATGATGGCATAAACAAATTTTTCCATCTTTAGTGCTCTCCTTTTTTGAACTTGATCAGTTTGCGCGCCAGATAAGGAGCAAAAACATAAGCGACAAAAAGAGAGACTGCCAGTGCCACGGGGACATTGAGCGGGATCGGCTTCATAAACTGCCCCATCATCCCGCCCACAAAAGCCATAGGGATCATCGTGAGCATGATCGCAATGGTTGCAATATTGGTCGAGGGGCCGATCTCGTCGGTTGCGCGGATGATAAGCTCGTCAAATTCCAGATCTTTGGATTCGGGCAGCTGGAGATGTCGGTGAATATTTTCGATGACGATAATGGCGTCATCGACGATCAGGCCAAGGCTCAGCAGGAAGGCGAAGAGGGTGATCCTGTTGATTGTCTGGTCAGTCATCAAAGCGATGAAGAGGGTGGCTGCCAAAATCATAGGAACGGCGATGGTGACAACGAGTGATTCCCGCCATCCCAAAAAAGGAACAAGTATAAGCGCAATGATAAAAATAGTGATCACGAGGTGATGAACCAACTCATTGACTGCTTCATTGGCGCGGATACCGTAGTTACGGGTGATGATGAAACCTACGCCCTGTTCGCGCAGTGCCTGTTTGGATTTTTGCAACTCCTTTATAGTGTCTTCAGCGATCAGTACGGCATTGGTTCCCTTGAGTTTGGAGACAGTCATCGTGATCTGGTCTCCTGCATCACGAAAATGGGTTGGTTCCGCCTCTGTTTGGTTCTCCTCATGTTTTTGATGATGAGCTTCGTCGAGATCGACACCGTCATGGTAAGTGATAAGAGAGCTTTGATAATTTTGAAAATCATAGTTGTACTCTACGGTAGCTATATTTTTGAGATAGATAGGTGAACCCTGATATTGGGCAACGATCAGCTCTTTGAGATCCTCCGTATCATCGATGGCATTTTTGACGCCAAAGACGATGAGTTTTCCCGTCGATGTGGAGGTATCGATCTGGGGAGCGTTGCTGGAGATCGCCTTGATTGCTTGAGCCACCTGCCCCAGAGAGATATGATAGCCTGAGAGTTTGTGCAGATCGATCAAGACATTGAACTGGGGCCGTTTGACGCCCTTGAGCGTTGTCTTGGAGACATCATCAAGTGCATTGATATTCTGCTGTATTTCACGAATAGTTTTATAGAGTTTGATGGTATCGGTTTGGGCGCCTTCGAGTTTATAAAATGCAACAGTCAAAATAGGAATATCGATATCGATATCAAAGGGCTTGACCAGAGGCGGCAGTGTACCCTTGGGGAGCTGATCCATATTTTGCATCACTTTGTCATAGAGTTTGAGGTTGGAGGACTCCCTGTCCTGTCCGATCAGGTATTGGACATTGACCATCCCGAAATTGTTCATCGCGGTGCCATAGATGTTGTCTATCCCTTTGATCTCCCGTATTCTCCGCTCAAGAGGCTTGATGATGACATTGGTGATCTCTCTGGGTGTTGCGCCGGGGATGGCGACGATGACAGACCCGCCGCTGACCTGTATCTGAGGATCCTCTTCTCTGGGCATCACTTCGAGAGAGACATACCCGAGCAGTAAAATGGCAAACGCCAAAACCGGCGTGAGGGGATTGCTCAGAAAAGCCTTGGCGAGATGTCCCGCAATATTTTTGATGTGATATTCTTCCATAAAGGATAGTATATCTGATTAAACTGTGATGATAAGTATTATTTATCAAATTATATTAAATAAAACAGAATTGTGAATAATTTATACTCTGAGAATGATTATATGGCAAATCCCAAACAGATGACTTGGAGATTATTGTACAATAACAACTATACTCCCTGTCCGGAAAAGAGAAAAGATGAAAAAGATAGTTTTGTCCCTGCTGCTGTTTGTTGATCTGAATGCCAAAGATGCAAAACAGGGAGAGATAGAGACTCCTCTGCCGAAGAAAACTGGGGTCTTCCCTTTCAAAAGCGAGAAAAAATTATCAGATAAAGAGCTCAAAGAGAAAATCATCTATACCGGGGTGATTGCTACGGGTGCGGTAATGTTATGGGGAACCGCTTTTTGGGACTACTCTTTCACTTCTCCAGAAATCTACAATGAGGGCTGGTTTGGAAAAGATACCAAATATGGCGGTGCTGACAAGATGGGGCATGTCTATTGTACCTATTTGTGGTCAGTCGGTTTCTCCTATCTCTATAAGGAATGGGGCATGAGTGATGAGTCGGCTATGATTTATGCGCCTGCCAGTTCATGGATATTTCAGGGGATGATGGAGATAGGGGACTCTTTTGGCGAGACGATGGGGTTCTCTTATGAAGATGTGGTGATGAATACTGTGGGTGCTGCTTTTTATTATCTGAGAGAGAAGTATCCAAGCGTCAAAGAGAAGCTGGATCTTCGCCTGGAGTATGTGCCTGAGTTTAAAGGCGATAAGAATTTTTTTACTCAGTATAACTCCATGAAGTATCTCATGGCATTGAAGTTCAGCGGGTTTGAAAGTATGGATTCTAACCTGCTGAAATATGGAGAACTCCAAGTGGGGTACTATACAAGAGGCTACAAGGACAGCTCAAGCTACTCCCGGAAAGAGCGTGTCGCCTATGTCGGTATCGGCATCAATGTCTCCGAAGTGCTCTCTGCTATAGGATGGACCAAAACAAGCAAGATATTCAATTATTATCAGGCACCGTATACCTATGTGCCCTTCGGTCATGATTTTGATTCAGGCTCCTATGTAGCACCATACTCCAGACCTTATCATGGCAGCAAGCTCCCGTAGAGGTTGGCGCACTGAAAGAAGTGCCCTTTTTTGCTATTTAGGATGCTCGCACTTGTTCGAGCCAATGACCTAATT
>JAYEOH010000169.1:8035-9256 GCA_034722775.1 Campylobacterota bacterium
CTGACACAATGGTTGATACAGCAAAACTCCAAGAGATCAAAGTGAAAAATAAAATACTCCAAAACCCAAACCTTCAATTGGTTGGCGCTGTGGATAAACCGGGAAACTATCTCCTCAAGCTTGAAGGCAAGTCCCCCAGAGGATCGCAGCTGCTTACCGGCTTTTTGGACAAGAAGACGGGAGAGCTGCATATCGGTACAGGCTATGATAGAGATGGCAAGCCGATCCTTTTCCCAAAAGATGCTGATATAGTCAAGGCAGGTGTATCGTTCAGTTATGGCAAAGGGAGCAAAGATCTCTACCTGGTGACAGATCCTGAGTGCCCTTATTGTATCAAGTTTGAAAAGGCAGCAGAGGGCAAATTGGGTGATTATACTGTTCATGTCATCTTGTACCCTCTGCCGTTTCACAAAAAAGCACCGGCAATGGCAGAGTGGATCATGCAGGGCAAGAGTGACGCAGAGAAAAAAGAGAGACTGAGTCAGATCACATTGAAAAATTCAACCGAGTACAAAGCACTGATCACTGATGCTAAAAAACCATTCAAGTATACACCGGATACTCAGAAGCGAATGAACAGATCGAAAAAAGCTGCCAGAGAGTTGGGCGCTAGGGGTACGCCTGCGACTTATGATGATTCGTTTACACAGGTGCCCTGGTCGAGAATAGTCGGTGCAGTACCAAAAGAGAAGCGTATCAAGTAGTAGCAAAGGAAAAAATATGAACCTCAATCAAAAAATTACATTTTCAGAGACCGTCTTCGCACAGGAAGTCGATGGTGAAATGGTCTTGCTGGACATGAATAGTGAAAATTACTTCGGACTTGATGAGGTCGGTACCTCTATTTGGCAGGCGATGCAGGAGAGCGGATCTCTGGATGAAGTTTATCAGGAGATGCTGAAGCAGTATGAGGTGGAGCCTGAAGTATTGCAGAAGGATTTGCTGGATTTTGCACAAAAACTGAGCGATAGCGGGCTTGCAGAGATAAAATAGTAAAATTTATTTGAAAATTAAAGCTTTGTGTTGTGGTATTATGCTATTATATGCTAATTAATATCAAACTTGGACAAGGAGTTTAGGATGAAGAAGAAGATTGTAGCACTATTTTTGGGGATGCTATTGAGCAGTGCGCTCTATGCAGAGAACTATTCAACAGGGAAAAAGTTTCTCGGACTTGAGGTTGGAGCGGCGCAGATTCAGGGCGGTGTCTATCTGGATATA
>JAYEOH010000170.1:0-5216 GCA_034722775.1 Campylobacterota bacterium
AAAGCACTTCTTGCGATGCCCTTTGAGGAACGCGAAGTCACAGTAGGCGTAGGGCGTTCAGATCTGATCGCTGCCGGGATTTTGATCTTTAGGCAGCTTTTTATCCTGCTGGGGATGAAGGAGTGCGTTGTCATTGATGATGGCTTACGGGAGGGTGTCGCCCTGGAAAGATGCAGTGAGACATGAGATTGGGATGGGCTTTTAATACCCTTTTCATCGATGATTTGATATGATTATGACTTCTATAGTCGGAAATAGTTGTGGGGAGTGCCTCTTTTGAAGAATAAGATAGCGCATAGATTTTTGAAGTTTGGATCAGTTGGTGCTCTGGGTACTGTGACCAATCTGTTGATCTATAGCTCACTTATTTTTCTCAATATCAATTATAATATTGCCTCTGCCTCTGCTTTTGTGGTGGCAGTGGCACAAAATTTTGTACTCAACAAGCGGTGGACTTTTGACGACCATGATGTGACTATCAAACATCGGTTTGTCAAATACTTTGCATTGAATTTTGTGAGTTTTTTGTTGAATCTTGCGATACTCAACTTTGTCATCTACCTCTTTGGAACAGAGAAGGTGATACAGATAGTTGCGCAGGTTTTAGGGATTGCAGGAGCGATGGTGACCAATTTTATAGGAAGCCATCTATTGGTTTTCAAGACAGGAAAGGGGAGAGCGTGACAAGAAGAGGTATCGTGATCATCCCTACCTATAATGAGATTGATAATATTGAAGTCATTGTCGAAAAGATATTTGCCTTGGGGCTTCTTCTGGAGATTCTTGTCGTAGATGACAATTCACCCGATAAAACTTATGAAAAAGTCAGAGAATTGATCGATTCGACTTATGCTGACCGTCTGCATCTCATTGTTAGAGAAAAAAAAGAGGGTTTGGGAAAAGCCTATATCGAAGGTTTTAAGTGGGCGCTGGCTAACGATAAAGGATATGATTTTATCATCGAAATGGATGCTGATCTATCGCATAACCCCAAATACCTGCCGCGTTTTGTCGAAGAGATAGAAAACTACGACTTGATCATAGGCAGTCGCTATGTCGATGGGGGCGGCGCAACAAATTGGCCCCTGTTTCGAAAAGCCATCAGTTATGGCGGCAGTTTCTACTCGCGGATGATTTTGGGTGTGACGATCATGGATATTACCGGTGGGTTTAAGTGCTTCAGGCGAGAAGTGCTCGAAG
This sequence comes from Campylobacterota bacterium, assembly GCA_034722775.1. Classification (GTDB taxonomy): domain Bacteria; phylum Campylobacterota; class Campylobacteria; order Campylobacterales; family Sulfurovaceae; genus SZUA-451. The sequence goes on from JAYEOH010000170.1 coordinate 1,201, forward strand.
CGATCAATCTAGACAGTGTGATCACAACTGGATACGCTTTTCAGATCGAGATGAATTATAAAGCAACACTCAAGAATTTTAGAATCAAAGAGGTGCCGATCGTCTTTGAAGAGCGAATCGCCGGAAAATCCAAAATGACCAAAAAGGTTTTTATCGAAGCCTTGGGAAAAGTAATCACACTGCGGATGAATAAGCAGAAGTTTTTGCAGGAGGGCTGATGAACCGTCGCGAAGGCATCGTCCTCTTCCTGTTTACACTTTTTAACATCATCGCCAATCGTTTTATTGCGCTTTATTCGGATGAGACCTACTACTGGCTCTGGTCAAAAAAACTTGCGCTCTCCTATTTCGATCACCCCCCTATGGTCGCGTATCTGATCAAAACTACGACACTTTTTGGTGACTCTGCGATGGAGATCAGGCTGGCAGCACCGCTTTTGATGGCAGGCACTGTCTATCTTCTTTATCTATTGGCTAAAACAATGTTTGATGAGCGGGTTGCGGTTTATACTTTTTATATCGTATTGACTTCATTTATCATACAGGGGGCATCGACGATTATCACTCCGGATATCCCCCTCATCTTTTTTTGGACCTTGACACTCTACACGGCTTATAGGTATATCGAAGAGGGTGAGCAGCGTTATGCTCTCTGGATGGGACTCGCTGCCGGTGCATTGCTGCTGTCAAAATATACAGGGATACTCCTGCCGGCTTCTCTGGGACTCTATATCCTGCTCTATAAGCGCACACTCTTTCTTGATCGCTATCTTTACTATGCCATCCTCCTCTGCTTTCTTGTTTTCCTGCCTGTGGTCTACTGGAATTATCAGCACGATTTTATCTCATTCAAATTCCAACTGGGTCATGGAATCGCCGAAGAGAAGATCTTTCACCCTGAATACTTTTTCAAATTTCTTGGGGAGCAGTTGCTGATCTTTCACCTTCTATATCTTCTTCCTCTTCTCTATTTTATCGTCACGGACAAGGAAATATTTTCGAGAAAGAAGATGTTTTTGCTGATACCATTTCTTGTTACAGTAGGGCTATTCCTCTATTTTTCAGCCTTCAAAAAGGCAAATACACAGTGGGCAGTACCCGCCTACCTGAGTGCTTCAATCCTTTTGGGTTATTATCTTGCGCAGCGTAAAAATATAAAACTCATCATAACTGCCGGAGTCATCACGGCATTGGGAGTATTGGTAGTTAAGACACCGACGGGTGATGTAATCCCTGCTATCAAGAACTTCAAGGCAAGAGCTGTCAAGATTGATAATTTTCATAAAGAGATCGAAGCGCTTTATCTTGATATAGAACAGTATGACTATATTATCATAGATGATTACCATGGCACGGATGTTGCACACTATTATGATAAGTATGATAATGTATTAGTGTTGGCTCCAGCGCGTTTTTCCAACTTCAATATCTGGCGTTATGAGGATCTGGGCATCCCTATGGAGTCACCGCTTCATACGCTTCCAAAACTTGGAAAGTGTCTCTATATCGGTATCAGCGATAAGCATATTTATGAGCTCAATCAGCTGTTTGGAGAGGGAAAGATTTTGATGTGGGAAAATAAAATCATTGGTGCCAGAGAGGTGGCAATGTATTATGTGGAGTATCGGAATTGAGAGAAGTTCTTATCTTTTTTTGCTATAATAAACTTTTTGCATAACTCTATAAAAGCATATATTGTTTATTGCATATCATGTTTTGCTGAGTTTGCTTTCGACTTAGCTAGGGCTAGGATTTCAAGCATACTCAGCAAAATCTAATGCATACTAGGCAATATCTGCAAAATATATAGTTACACTAAAAGTCTAAACAAATTTCTAAAATTGGAGTGGTTACCATGCAGATGAGTGGTGCACAAATGGTTTGTGAAGCGTTGATCGCCGAGGGTGTCAAGACAGTCTTTGGCTATCCCGGCGGCGCGATCATGAATGTTTATGATGAGATATACAAGCAGGATGGCTTCGAGCATATCCTCAACAGGCACGAGCAGGCCTCTGTACATGCGGCTGACGGCTATGCCAGGTCGACAGGTGAAGTAGGTGTCGCGATGGTCACAAGCGGACCGGGTTTTACTAATGCGGTGACAGGATTGGCGACAGCCTATATGGATTCGATTCCGATGGTGGTGATCTCCGGGCAGGTACCGCTTTCACTGATCGGAACAGATGGGTTTCAGGAGATCGATGCAGTTGGTATCTCCCGCCCCTGTACCAAGCATAACTATCTGGTGAAGAGACTCGAAGATCTCCCTATGATACTCAAAGAGGCATTTTATATCGCCAGAAGCGGAAGACCGGGACCGGTATTGGTTGATATCCCCAAGGATATCACAGCAGAAATAGGAGAATTTGTCTATCCTGCACAAGTCAATATCCCCACATACAAGCCTAACTACAAGGGAAATGATCGTCAGATAAAAAAGGCTGCCGATGCGATCAAAAAAGCCAAAAAGCCGCTTTTGTATATCGGCGGCGGTGCAGTATTGAGTGACGCTGCACCTTTGATCCGGGAATTGGCAGAAAAAACAGAGATACCAGCTGTAGAAACTTTGATGGCGCGAGGTGTGATGGGGGCAAGGAATCCATTGCTCCTGGGAATGCTGGGGATGCATGGTAACTATGCATCCAATATGGCAATGTCTGAGACTGATTTGGTTATTTCCCTGGGTGCTCGTTTTGATGACCGTGTGACAGGAAAACTGAGTGAATTTGCCAAATATGCCGATATTATTCATGTCGATATCGACCCGGCAAACATCGGTAAACTGGTTGATGTGGATTATCCTATCGTAGGCGATATCACCAAAGTCGTGGAGAAATTTCTGGTTGCGCTGGACGGCGTCGAACCGGATAACTATCGTGCGTGGAGAGAGGTCCTCAACCGTTATGATAACCTGCATCCGCAAGCTTATGAAGATAGCGATGAGGTGATCAAGCCGCAATGGGTGATAGAGAGAATCGGTGAAATTTTGGGCGAAGATGCGATCATCACATCCGATGTAGGGCAGCATCAGATGTGGGCCGCACAGCACTATCCGTTCGATCGTCCGCGCCAGTGGATCAACTCCGGCGGATTGGGCACGATGGGCTTTGGCTTTCCTGCCGCATTGGGTGCGAAGAGGGGCAATCCCGATAAAACCGTTATCAATATTACCGGAGATGGTTCCATTCTGATGAATGTTCAGGAGTTGGTTACGGCTTCAGAGTATAAGATCCCGGTGATCAATGTGATCTTGAACAACCACTTCCTTGGGATGGTGCGTCAATGGCAGACTTTCTTTTATGACAAGCGCTACTCCGAAACTGATTTGAGTTATCAGCCGAATTTCAAAGCGCTGGCTGAAGCCTGTGGGGGTATTGGATATGATGTGACGACCAAGGAGGAGTTTGATGCTGCGCTTAAGGATGCGATCGAGCAGGATAAAGTCTGCTTTATGAATGTTGCAGTAAATCGCTTTGAAAATGTGATGCCGATGGTTCCTGCCGGCGGTGCGCTTTATAATATGCTATTAGAACACAAGGAGTAGTCATGCAAAATGTAAGAAGAGTCATCTCTGTTATAGTGATGAATGAAAGCTCAGTCCTTGCGCGTGTTACTTCGCTTTTTGCCGGACGGGGATACAATATCGAATCTTTGACTGTTGCCCCTATTCCCGGCAGTGACCTTTCACATATCACTATCGTCACCAAAGGAAGTTCAAGGGTAATCGAACAGATCATTAAGCAGCTCAACAAACTGATTCCGACACTCAAAGTGATCGAACATGAAGAGATGGTGGAAAAAGAGATGGTTTTAGTCAAGTTTCCCATCGGCGAAAATCTAAGCGACATTTCAGCGCTCTGCAGCGCCTATAATGGCGGGATCGTCAATGTCGGCGTCGATATGGTAATCACAATGGTTGCCGATGAGCCGGTACGCATCCGCCACTTTATCGAAGCGGCACAGCGCTATAATCCATGTGAAGTTGTGCGTGGCGGTGTGGTGGCTATTGAGCGCTAA
>JAYEOH010000170.1:5316-12717 GCA_034722775.1 Campylobacterota bacterium
CGGCGTCGATATGGTAATCACAATGGTTGCCGATGAGCCGGTACGCATCCGCCACTTTATCGAAGCGGCACAGCGCTATAATCCATGTGAAGTTGTGCGTGGCGGTGTGGTGGCTATTGAGCGCTAAAGTTCTCTTGTATAGACACTTTTCTTGAGAATACGGAGCTTGTCTTTTGTAGGTTTGGCATCGCCAAACACGCGGTAGAGCTGTAAATTGCTGTTATAATTTTTTGTCTATTTTTATTATTCTTTTTCTTGTGGTGTTTGGCGGTGCCAAACCTACGGGAAATTGCACCTCTTTCAAAAAAAGGAAACCCCATGTCCTATACCCTGCAACAAATCACTGAAGAAATTGGTCTCGACTATCAAGGTGCAGAGATTCAGATATCAGGTATTCATACCCTCTACGAAGCAGATGAGACACAACTGAGCTTCTTTGATTCGGCGAAATACCTTGACCAGCTGACTCACACCAAAGCAGCGGCTGTACTCATCGAAGCAAAGTATGCCGACCAGCTTCCCGGTACTACGATCGCTCTCATCACGGACGAACCTTATCTCAAGCTCGCTCTTGCCTCCAAGCTCTTTGCTCACAAGATAGAGACTAAGGGAGGGCATCCTGCTATGGGAGAGGGGTGTGATGTCGATAAGCGTATTCGTTTTGGCAAAAATGTAACACTGGGTGATAATGTAACACTTTTAGCAGGATGTTATATTGGTGACAATGTGACAATAGGGTCAGGTACACTGCTGCATGCCAACGTGACGATCTATCACGGTTGCCAATTGGGTGAAGAGTGTATTGTTCATAGCGGTACTGTGATAGGCAGTGACGGGTATGGGTTTGCCCATACAAAAATGGGTGAACATGTCAAAATTTACCAAAACGGCAATGTCGTCATCGAGGATGATGTAGAGATCGGTGCCAATTGTGCTGTCGATCGTGCAGTGTTCGGCTCGACGACTATTCGCAAGGGAACAAAGCTGGACAATCTCATACAGATCGCACACAATTGTGATGTGGGCGCTTATACACTTTGCGCTGCCCAGTCCGGGTTGGCAGGTTCTGCCACGCTGGGAAGAAATGTCGTGATCGGTGGGCAGACTGCGATATCGGGACATCTTCATGTGGGTGATTTCGCGACGATCGGCGGCAAATCCGGTGTAACCAAATCACTCAAAGGTGGGAAAACTTATGTGGGAGTTCCTGCCATTGACCGCAGATTGTGGCTGCGTATTCAGGCGAAGATCTCAGCTTTGGGGAAAAGAAAATAAATATTTCCAAAACTGTGCTATAATAATTTTGAATAAATTATTAAGGAGAAAAATCATGAGTGAAAAAACAACAACAATCGAAGAGATGAGGCTAAGCGGTACAAAAGAGGGGAAGATCTCTGTAGCAGTAGTAGAACAGCCTTATGGACCTAAAAGCGAAAGTATCGTCAGTATTGGAATCTCTCTGCAGGCTGATGCTGCGGAGCAGGACTGGAAAGTGCATCTTCCGAAGTCAAATATCGATGCAGTTATAGCAGCACTCGAAAAGGCAAAAGAGAATCTATAAAAGCAAATTGCCACTGAGCTATTCAGCGGCAACCAACTCCTTGTACTGTGCCAGTGCAGTGTTCATCGGACTTTCATCTGGGATTTTACGCCCTGCTATGTATCCGACAATTTTTCCATCATCATCAAATTTTGGTTTGATCCACACAACAACGAGATAGTACTTCCCGCTTTTTGCCATATTTTTGACATACCCTTCCCAATAATTCCCGCCTTTGATGGTTTCCCACATTCCCTTGAAGGCAACCTTCGGCATATCCGGATGGCGGTTGATACTATGAGGAGAGCCTATCAACTCCTCTTTGGTATAGCCGGTCATTGAGCGAAATTTACGATTGGCATAAGTGATGATGCCGGCAGTATCTGTTTCAGTGATCATTACTCCGCCGTCAAAGGGGATTTGTTCATCAACAGGATTGGGCTTGATGATCTCTTTTCCTGTGATAATGTTTTTAATTGTTTGTCCCACTATCTTCTCCTTGATATATTTCTCTATAAATGATTGTATCACAGATTGTTTTGTGAGAGCCTTGTTTGAGCAAGCAAACAAACGATTCTTAGCAGAGTTGGATACAATATGATAAATTATATTGAGGGTCATAAGTCTTGCAAGTCAAACAAAAATTACAACGATTACTAAAAGAGCGTATCCTCGTCATAGATGGGGCGATGGGTACACAGATACAGGATATCAAAGTCCCTGATGAAGCTTGGATAGATAGTGAAGGTCGAGAGCAGGAGGGGTGCAATGAGCTGCTCAATGATACAGCACCTGACCTGATCAGGCGCATTCATCGACGCTATGCGATGGCAGGTGCAGACCTGCTGAAAACCAATACTTTTGGAACGATGCCGTGGGTACTTGATGAGTATCAGATGGGAGAACGTGCCTATGAACTCTCCAAAAAAGGTGCTCTATTGGTCAAAGAGACATGTGAAGAGCAGAGTACAGAATCATCACCAAAGTTTGTACTGGGTTCGATAGGACCGGGTACGAAACTCCCCTCTCTGGGGCATATCCATTATGATGAGATGTATGCGGGGTACAAGCTTTGTGCCCTGGGATTGATCGATGGGGGATGTGATATTTTTCTCCTGGAAACCTGTCAAGACCCCCTGCAGATCAAAGCAGCCATCCATGCCTGTGAAGCTGCCAATGCAGAGAAGGGGATTGATCTTCCGATTATGGTCTCTGTGACGATTGAGCTGAGTGGTTCGATGCTGATCGGTACGGATGCGACGACGATTGTCACCATATTGGAACCTTTCGATATTTTGTCACTCGGTTTTAACTGTGGTACAGGACCCGACCAAGTCAAAAAACACCTCAAAACACTCAGCGAACTTTGTGCTATCCCTATCTCTATACATGCCAATGCCGGACTACCGCAAAATCGTGGAGGATATACCTATTATCCAATGGGTCCTGATGAATTTACTGCGAAACAATTAGAATTTACTGTCTTTGACGGAGTGAGCTTTTTGGGTGGATGCTGCGGGACGACACCACAGCATATACAGGCACTCAAAAAGGCGGTAGAGCAGATCGCGCCTAAAAAACCTTCAGGCTCTATCGCACCCTCTATTGCTTCACTGTTCAATACGACGGAACTTTTTCAAGAGCCTGCACCACTGCTCATCGGCGAGCGTTCCAACTCGACCGGGTCCAAAGCATTTAGAGAGCTTATCATCGCTTCTGATTATGAGGGCACACTTACCGTAGGTCAAGCACAGGTACGTGATGGTGCGCACTGTCTGGATGTCAATGTGGAGTTTGCGGGGCGTGATGGAGCGGTCGATATGGCAGCGGTGATGGAACTCTATAATCAAAAAATTCCTCTGCCGCTGATGCCTGATGCGACGCGTGTCAATACGATGGAGGAGGGTTTGAAGCGTATCGGCGGAAAGCCTATCATCAACTCTGTGAACCTTGAAGATGGCGAAGAGAAGCTGGACGCTATTTGTAAACTGGCTAAAAAATATGGAACTGCTCTGGTCTGTCTGACGATTGATGAAAAGGGTATGGCAAAAACCACTGAAGAGAAAGTTTCTCAGGCGGAACGCATCTATGATCTCTGTGTCAATCGCCACGGTATCGATCCGCGAAATCTTATTTTTGATATGTTGACCTTTACGGTAGGTTCAGGAGATTTGGAGTATCGTGATGCTGCCATACAGACTCTCGAGGCGATCCGTGAATTGCACAAAAGACATCCTGAAGTCGGTTCAACGCTTGGACTCTCCAATATCTCTTTTGGACTCGATATCAATGCCAGAAGATTTCTCAACTCGGTTTTTTTGCACCATTGCCTGGAGGCAGGCATGACCTCTGTGATCATTAATGTCAAACACATTGTACCGCTAGCAAAAATGAGTGATGAGGATAGAGCCATTTGTGAAGAGCTGCTTTTTGCACCGGATGACCAGTCGCTTTTTAAATTTATTGAACACTTTTCAGACAAGACGATCGAAGATGAAGGTGCAGATGAAGCTTATGAGACGATGTCTAGTGAAGAGAAGATTGCCAAGCTGCTACTTGATGGAGATAAGGAGCGTATGATCCCTCTCGTAGAAGAGGCAAGAAAAGAGATCAACCCCGACACTATTGTCAATGAAATTCTCATTGACGCAATGAAGGTTGTGGGAGAGCTTTTTGGTTCTGGGCAAATGCAGCTGCCCTTTGTATTGCAGTCAGCAGAGACGATGAAGGCAACGGTGGATTATCTGAACCCGTATCTCACAAAGCAGGAGAAAGAGACTGATACCACACTGGTCATCGGTACGGTCAGAGGTGATGTGCACGATGTAGGTAAAAACCTTGTGGACATTATTCTCTCCAATAATGGCTTCAAGGTCATCAATGTTGGTATCAAAACAGATCTGGAGACTTATCTCGAAGCCCATAGAGAGCATGAGGTTCAGGCGATAGGGATGAGTGGTCTCCTGGTCAAATCCACTGCTGTCATGAAGGATAACCTCGAAGCGATGGCAGAGATGGGGATGGAGATTCCTGTACTATTGGGAGGGGCTGCATTGACTCGGAGTTTTGTGGATGATTTCTGCCGTCCTATCTATAAAGGACCGATTTTCTATTGTCGTGATGCCTTTGATGGGGTGATCGCGATGAGCCGTATCGAAAAATATAATGAAGACCCGGATGTCGGGCTAGATATTCGGTTGGCAGGAGATATGGTTGAGCGTGAAGAGAAGATCAAAAAAGAGGTAATCATCCCGCCTTTTGCCAAGATCAAGATGCCTGACCGCTCTGTAGAGATACCTACACCACCCTTTTGGGGTCGAAGAGTCTTACAAAAAGAGGATCTAGATCTTGATATGGTCTTCAGCTGGGTCAATCAACGATCTGTGATCAAAATGCACTGGGGCTACAAAAGTAAAGGGATGAGCAAAGAGGCGTACCAAAAGCTTCTTGAAGAGACGGTTTATCCGGCTTATGAGAGACTCAAGAGAGAGTTCATCGAAAAAGATCTCTTTGCCCCTGCTGTCTTGTACGGTTACTATCCTTGCAGAAGTGATGACCGAGAGTTACTGCTCTTTGATGAGAGTGAAGGGTGGAATGTCGATGCCAATGCGGATAGAGAACCTCTTGCCGAGGTGATCGGCAGGGCGACAAAAGTTTTTTCTTTTCCCCGGCAAGGCAGAAAACCCTACAGAGCTCTGAGTGATTTCTTTCGGCATGACAGGCATGATGTGATCGCTCTAACCTGCGTAACTGCCGGCTCCAAATTTTCACTATACGAAAAAGAGCTCTATGATGCCGGTAAATACCTGGAGTACAATATGGTACACGGCTTTTCCGTAGAGTTGGCAGAGGCACTCGCAGAGGTGGCGCATAAGCAGATCAGACTCGATCTCAATATCGCCAGTGAAGATGAGGGGCATACATTGCGCGATGTCAGGATGAATCGTTACCAGGGATCGAGATATTCCTTTGGTTACCCGGCCTGTCCCGACCTGGAGCAGAGTCGTATCATCTTTGATCTCTTGAAGCCGGAAGAGTTCGGGATAGAGTTGAGCGAAACGTTTCAGATACACCCAGAGCAGAGTACGACGGCTTTGGTGATGCACCATCGGAGTGCATCATATTATTCTGTGTAGAGCATCGTCGGGGTTTCAAAAATTAAAAAAGGAGACTGCTTGAAAAAAAATTATATTATTGTATCATTGCTGACAGTTGGTCTGCTCCTGTTGGGTTGCAACTCTGGCAAATCTGACATAACGAGTAGCACCATTACTCTGATCGGTACCTCAGACTTGCAGGGGATACTCGAACCCTCAAAGCAGGATTATGAGGTCAATGGAACCAAGGTAGAGATATTGGGCGGAGGTATCAGTAAAATCGCTACTATTATGAAGCAGGTAAAAGAAGAAAATCCATTTGGATCCATTATTGCTTCAAATGGAGATGATCTGATGGGTCGATACTTTCACACTTTCAGGGGTGAAGCGATCTACTCATTAATGAATCAAAGTGGATATGAACTCTACGCACCTGGCAACCATGAGTTTGATAAAGGTCCTGAAGTATTTGCCCATGCACTGGAGTATGCCAAATTTGAAATGATTTGCTCTGATCTGCTTATAGGCGGTACGGCATTGGAGGGCACCTGTGTTCCCTATAAAATCATAGAGAAAAAAGGGGCAAAGATAGGATTCTTTTCTCTTATGACAGAGGATTTTTCTTTGATTACTTCACCCGGAAATGTAAAACTCAAAGCGCAAAACTTTGATATCGCCAGAGAGATGGTCAAGAGACTGCAAAGTGAAAAGTGTGATATCATTATCGCCTTGACACATGTAGGTTTCGATCAGGATGAGATGGTCGCCAGTAATGTAGCTGGTATCGATGTGATCTTTGGAGGTCACTCGCATCGTGTACTGGATAGACTTTCACAGGTCAATGATACACTGATATTCAATGGCGGAGAGCAGGGGAGCTATGTCGTGAAGCTTGATCTTCCTCTCGACAGCCAACACCATATTAAAAAAGCAGAAGCAAAGTATGATCGCATCCCCGTGATAGACCCGATCAAAGCCGATAGCAGTGTTCAGGCATCACTTGATGGATACAAAAATCAACTTCCAGCCACTGTTGTGCTGGGCAAGACGACGGTTGAGTGGGACTTGACGGTTGATGCACTGCGCCGGAATGAATCCAATGTTGCTGATTTGATCAATGATCTCTTGCGTGATAAATTTCAAGTAGATATCGTGATGAATAATGCGGGTGCGTTCAGGGGTAAAAAAATCTATCCTCCCGGCAATATCACTGATACGATGCTGCACGAGATCGATGAGTTTTCAAATAATGCTTATATTCTTGATATCGAAGGAAGATATTTGAGGCAGATTCTTGAGCATAGTGCTGCTCTCTATGGCGATGGTGGATTGATGCAGGTTTCAGGCATACGATATAGTATTGATCTGAGCAAACAGGCACAAGTTGTTACGCATCAGAGTGGCGGTAGTTGGGTGATTGAGAAGCAGGGTGGTCGTGTTGACAGTATAGAGGTTCAGGCGGCAGACGGTACACGCTCTCCTCTCGAAGATAACAAAAGTTATAAGATATTGTCTAATGCTTACCTGGTCAATCATAATGGAGATGGATATTTCTGGTTCAAGCAGTACGGGAAAAATCAGAAAAATACCTATACAACTTTCTATACGGTGATGGCAGGATATTTAGAAAACCATGTGATTATGGATCCAAAACCGCTGGATGGGCGGCTGAAGATTTTGCCAAGATAAAATTTAGATTCTACTCTTGCGGAATACCATACGCTTCACCATAGTTCTCTACGATAAAGTCGATATCTTTGTCAC
>JAYEOH010000170.1:12817-32317 GCA_034722775.1 Campylobacterota bacterium
TCTACGATAAAGTCGATATCTTTGTCACCGCGACCCGAGAGGTTGATCAGGATCGTGCCGACATTCGGCTCTTGTGCCAATTTGATGGCAAACGCAACAGCATGAGAAGTCTCAACGGCAGGGATAATCCCCTCTTCTCTGGAGAGTTCGAAGAAGGCATCGACAGCCTCTTTGTCATCGATCGTTACATAGTTGACGCGTCCGAGATCCTTGAGGTAGCTGTGCTGAGGTCCGACTGAGGGATAGTCCAGGCCGCTGGCGACAGAGTAGACCTCCTGAGGTTCACCATTTTCATCCTGAAGCATATAGGATTTGAAGCCATGCATCACGCCCGGTTTTCCCAGGGTCATCGTCGCGGCATTTTCTCCCGGGATATCCAGGCTTCTGCCTGCCGGTTCGGCTCCATACATAGCGACATCTTCGTCTCCGATGAATGCTGTAAAGAGTCCCAGGGCATTGGAGCCCCCACCGACACAGGCGACGAGATTGTCAGGTAGTTTGCCGGTCATCTGTTGGAACTGCTCTCTGGCTTCGACACCGACGATGGATTGGAAATCTCTGACCATTTGCGGGAAAGGGTGCGGCCCGACGACGGAACCGATCGCATAAAATTGGGTGACAGGGTCTCCGAGATAAGCTTCAAAAGCAGAATCAACTGCCTCTTTGAGTGTTTTTCTTCCGTGTGTTGCAGGAATAACAGTTGCGCCGAGGATATGCATTCGTACGACATTGGGGTGCTCTTTGACCATGTCGACTTCACCCATATAGATATCGCATTCAAGTCCGACGAGTGCAGCGGCAGTAGCGAGAGCGACCCCATGCTGACCTGCACCGGTTTCAGCGATAAGTTTCTTTTTCCCCATCTTTTTGGCGAGCAGTGCTTCACCCAGACAGTGATTGATCTTGTGCGCACCGGTATGGTTGAGGTCTTCGCGTTTCAGATAGATCTCTGCGCCATATTTTTTGGACAGATGCCTGGCGTGAAAGATCGGGGTAGGGCGTCCGACATAGTGCTGATAGAGATCAGCCAATTCAGCCAGGAACTCAGGATCTGTGCGTATCGCCTCATAAGAAGCGGTGATCTCGTCCATAATCGTTTGCAGTTCGGGCGGGATAAAGCTTCCTCCATACTCCCCAAAATAGCCTTTATCGTCCGGCAGGGGACAGTTGAAAATATTTTTTGCCATAAAAATTCCTTCTATTAAGTTTACTTGATTGTACTCCAAATATCTTTTTGAGTGCCTTATATCCCCTCCATCCGGATCGCATCGAATGAGACAAGTCTTTCATCAACAAAACGGAAACTGATTTCGATAGGACGACAGCAGACTTCGCAGTCTTCGATATAGCTGCTCTCCTCTTCGCTGTAGTCCAGTATCATCGAGATACGCTCCCAACAGTAGGGGCAGGTAAAGAAATGTTCCATCAGTTTTTTTTCCGAAAAAGGTTAGCAATACTCTCAGTGATTTTGCATCCACTGACACTGCATCCTTTGCGTTCTTGAATAGTGACATAGACATTACGAATCAGCAGAAGTAAAAAGAAGAGGGCGATAGACCCCTGCAGCACTCCGGCAGTGATATTGCCTGCGATGAAATTGGCAATAGAAAAATATGCCATAACAAGGGTAACAATAAAACACATAGACTCTTCCTGATAATTTTTGTGCTACAATCATAGCACTAATTTAATGAGGAGTAGACAATGAGACGAATAATGATAAGTTTGATTGCAGGTGCTGTATCGCTGATGGCGGCAGAGGGCAAGGTGGATGGTGAGAAAGTTTTTGAGAAGGCTTGTGCATCTTGCCACATTAAAATTATTAGCAAGCCGGAACTTATGAAAGTTATGAAGAGTGTTAAAGCTCCACCGATGATAGAAGTCTCCAGTCAACTCAAGAATAATATCAAGATCGTTGAAGATATCGATGATGAGATACATAGAGCAGTTGTGATTGCCTTTATCAAGGATTATGTTCTCTATCCTGATTTGGACAAAAGCATGTGTACGGGAGCGGCACTCGATAGATTTGGCTTGATGCCTTCGCTAAAAGGGAAATTGAGTGAAGAGGAGCTCAATGCTGTGGCTGCGTGGGTATATGACTTTTATGTAGGAAAAAAATTCTAGGATGAGTGCAGTCCTACACCATTTCAAAACTATTACAACTGTTCATCATTGCAGCAAAGAGGCTGATAAGCTCTTTGAGTATTTGACACTTTTTGGCCGAGAGAGAGGATATGAGGTACAGACAGATGAAGCCCAAAATATCTTGATTAGCAAAGGCACTCCAAAGCTCTGTCTCCAGGCACATTATGATATGGTCTGTATGGGGAAAGCACCTGAGATCAAAACTTATGAAGAGGATGGCTGGCTCAAGGCCGAGGAGTCTTCACTGGGTGCGGATAACGGGATGGCAATTGCGATGATGATGGTATTGATGGATGAAGGAGTAGAGCTGGAGTTTCTCATAACAGCAGATGAAGAGATTGGCTTGATCGGGGCGAATGCACTCTCTTTTGCACTCCGATCAAAGTATATGCTAAACCTCGATAGTGAAGATGAGGCTGAAGTCTATATCGGTTGTGCCGGAGGTGTGGATATCGTTGCGACCAAGCCCTATGCTTTGATCGGGGATGATAGACCTGCTTATCGTGTCACTGTATCAGGACTATCCGGCGGACACTCGGGAGTTGACATCGACAAAGGTATCCCAAATGCCTTGAAGCTGCTGGCGGGCTACCTAAAAGATCAAAAGATAGGCTTGGTATCTATCAAAGGAGGAGAGCGTCGCAATTCAATTCCTGTCATGGCATCTGCTATTGTAAAAAGTGACAGTATATTGCAGAGTAATGAGATAGTTGAGGTTGAGGCTATTGAGTGTAGTGACCCTATTCTTTATGGGGGGAGTGAGATTATCGATCTGATGAAGGGCTTTAGTCACGGGGTGCAGGAGGTGAGTGAAGCGCTCAAGATTCCAGAGCGAAGTATTAACCTGGCAATCGTCTCCACGCAAGGAAGCCTGTGTAAAATCGAAACAAGTGCCCGAGCTATGAGTACAGAGGGGTTGACACAAATCAGCGGTGAAACACTCTACTTTTTTGAATCGTATGGGTTTGATGTGGAGATGGTGGATAAATACCCCTCCTGGAAACCCGAAGTGAACAGCTTTACTGAGGATGTGAGTGTATGTATGAAAGAGGTTTTTGGAGAGAGTAAAATGATGGCGATTCATGCGGGTCTGGAGTGCGGCGTAATCGCACAGAAGTATCCTGCCCTGAAACTTGCATCGATCGGACCCACTATTCGTTATCCGCACTCTACCCGAGAGAAGGTCAAGATTGATTCTGTAGATAAAACATTTGATGTGCTCAAAAGAGTCATAGCCAGAGTGAACTAACATATTTTTTGTAAATTTATGATTTCTAAAGTGGATAAGGAATAAAATTTAAACTTATAGATATATTTAAAGGAGAGAGATGAAAACGGTTTTTAAAGAGTTAAAATATTTAGAGAAGTTGGTAAATGGAGATGAGAAGGCTGAAAAAATAGTCGAGAAACTTGAAGTTGGTTTTGAGCTGCTTAGAAGTAAAAGCGGTATCTCTCAAATCGTGGAGGGCAAAAAGCTTTCAAAAGTGATTCAGAATATAGAGTATGAGAATGATTTGGCTGCACTGCAGGTAGAGTTGATCAAGCTTCAAAACTGGGTTTTTGAGAACAACAAGCGTGTGATGATCATTTTTGAGGGGCGTGACGCAGCAGGGAAAGGCGGTGCTATCAAGCGTTTTGCACAATATCTAAACCCTAGAAAATTCAGAGTAGTTGCTTTGCAAAAACCTACGGAGATCGAGACAGGACAATTTTATTTCCAGCGTTATTTCCAGCATCTGCCCAATGAGGGCGAAATCGTCTTTTTCGATAGAAGCTGGTATAACCGTGCGATCGTCGAGCCCGTCTTTAACTTTTGTACCAAAGACCAGTACAAGAGATTTATGAAGCAGGTGCCTGAAATCGAACATGCTCTCATCGATGATGGGATCATTCTGATCAAATTTTGGTTCAGTATTACCAAGGAGAATCAAGAGAAGCGATTTAAAGAGCGCTTAACCAATCCACTAAAGCACTGGAAGCTTAGTCCTGTTGATCAGGAAGCACAGAAGATGTGGAGCGAAGTGACTTTCTATAAAGAGGAGATGTTCAGTCGTACCCATACCGGTTATGCACCATGGATTATCGTCGATAGTAATGACAAAAAACGAGCCAGACTGGAATCCATACGCTATGTACTGTCTCAACTTCCTTATGATGGAAAAGATGATGCAGAGATCAATCTCCACCATGACCCTGATATTATAGAGCGTTATCATAGACGAACACATACAGAGGAGAGAGTGGACTCTTAGACTTTGAACCCCTCTTTGCTTCGGCAATAGTCTGTCAAAAAGCACTCTTCACATTCCGGTTTGAGTGCTTTGCATCTGTATCTTCCGAAGAGAACCATCGCCTGATGGAGGAGATGCAGATCAGTTTTGAATTTTCGACTTAACTCCTCTTCTGTTTTGACTGCTGTTGCGGCGGAGCTGAGCCCCAATCTATGTGCAACACGAAAAACATGCGTGTCGACCGCCATCAGATTGGCTCCCGTATATTCGATCATCACGACATTGGCTGTTTTCTGCCCCACGCCTGCCAGCTTCACCAGCTCTTCTTGTGTGAGAGGAATCTCGCCTTCATAGTTTTCCATCACGGATTGTGCCATCTTGATGAGGTTTTTTGCTTTATTATTGAAAAAAGAACAGCTCTTGATATAGCTTTTGACTTCATTTAGATCGGCATTGGAGAGTTCGACCGGTGAAGGATAGGTTTCGAAAAGTGCAGGCGTGATGATATTGACGCGTTTGTCAGTACATTGTGCCGAAAGCATCACAGAGATGAGCAGCTCATAGAGGTTACGGTATTGCAATTCAGTGACGGAGTCAGGATAGTGCTCCAGAAAAAGCAATTTGATCTCTTCAATCTCTTTTTTGGTTGCCTGTTTGACTCTCTTTTGTTTTTTTGGAGGTTTTTTAATCATTGTTTTGTAACCTTATTTTAATATTGCGAGCACTGACATTGGTAGGTTTGGCACTGCCAAACATTAAATTTTTGCCAAGATGGTGTCGCTATAGCGTTTGGCAATGCCAAACCTTGTAACATTATCATAGCATATTTTATAATTGCACAAAGTTGAGTCGAGTATTGTTAACAAATGATTTACTGTAGATAGATATACTTCGCCCATATTAAACCAAAGGAATAAAAAATGAAAAGAGTGATAAAAATTTCTGTCGTTGCGGCATCGATGATGTTCACAGGATTGATGGCATCTGATGTTTTGGCAACAGTGGATGGCAAAAATGTGACCAAACAGGATGCACAGCAATTTGTTCGTGCGACAGCACCGGGAAATAACTTTGAGCAATTGACTCCGGAACAGCAGAAAATGATAACAGATCGACTTGTCGAGCGTGTACTTTTTATCAAGGCAGCAAAGCAGGAGGGTATAGAGAAAATAGCGGACTTTAAGACAAATCTGGAAAAGCTCAAAGAGGAGCTTCTTGTTAGTCTTTGGATGAAGGCACAGATGGAAAATGCTATTGTCAGCGACAGCGAAGCAAAAGAGTTCTATGAAGACAACAAGGATAAGTTCAAAATGCCCGAAACCGTCCATGCAAGACATATTCTCGTCAAAGATGAAGCAGGCGCCAAAGCGCTGATCGCTAAGATGAAAACACTCAAAGGAGAAGCCCTTAAGACCAAATTCATTGAGTTGGCAAAGAGTGATTCGACAGGACCTACTGGACCAAAGGGCGGAGATCTGGGAAGTTTTGCCAAAGGTCAGATGGTTCCGGAATTCGATGCGGCTGTCTTTGAACTCAAAAATGGAGAAATCACTGTCGTTCCTGTCAAAACACAGTTTGGATATCATGTCATCTTCCTTGAGGAGAAAAAAGCTGCATCTTCGGTACCGTATGAGCAAGTCAAAGATAAAATTGTGCAGACTTTGAAGCAAAAACAGTTTCAAACCAAGCTGACAGAGGTGGCCAAAGAACTAAAATCAAAAGCGAAGATTGAGTATACTGATGCACCTGCTCCAGCAGTCAAAAAGTAGCGAAATTAAAAAATAATCTTTCGAACCTTAATAGGACTCTCAGCCCTCCGGGTTCTATTAACCCAACTATATAGGAATATTTGATACTATCTACCAAACAAAACCAAAAGGAATTGAATGAAAAAAATACTTTTAAGTGCAGTTATGGCATTTGCTCTGACTTCATCGGTCTCTGCTGATCCATTGAAAAACTCTTTGATGCCGGCTGCCGAAAAGGAAAAGCCTGCTGTAAATCTTGATAACCTCAATGTAGCCGCTATGCCTACGGTGAAGCCGGTAAGCAGACCTGCTACTGCGACAATAGCGACGGTTGACGGCATCCCCATCAAGAAAAAAGATGCTGATAAGTTTCTTGCTCTTGCCAGCAAAGGACAGGCAACGGATATTGACCTTCTGCCCAAGAAGCAAAAAGATGCTTTGATCAATGGCATGGCGGCATCTACGCTGATCGAAGCAAAAGCAAAAAAAGAGGTGCCGGAGGATATCAAAAACAAGTTGGCTGCAAGGTACTGGGCAGAACAGGCGATGACGAAAGTAGAAGTCAGTGACAAAGAGGTCAAAGATTCATACGAAAAGAATAAAAAGGCCTTTAAGGGCAAAGACGGCAAGCAACTGCCGTTTGACAAAGTTGAAAAATATATTCAAATGCAGCTTAAGCAAGAAAAGTTCAATAAGCAGTTAATGAAAAATGCTAAAGTTATTATCAAATAAATTTTAAACTTCCAAAGGAGTCCAAATGTCTACAAAAGTTCTTGATGCAGTTAGTGCCGGTGTTGTAACAGGTGATGATGTCCAAAAAATCTTTGCTATTGCTAAAGAGGAGGGGTTTGCTATCCCTGCAGTTAATGCGATAGGTACAGATTCTATCAATGCAGTTCTCGAGGCTGCTGGAAAGGTCAATTCTCCGGTTATTGTCCAATTTAGCAATGGCGGTGCTTCTTTCTATGGCGGCAAGGGTCTTCCTTCTGACAAGGCCGCTGTTTTGGGTGCTATTTCCGGTGCAAAACATGTGCATACGGTAGCGGAAGCTTACGGCGTTCCTGTCATATTGCATACGGATCATGCCGCACGAAAACTGCTCCCATGGATCGATGGATTGCTGGATGCGAGTGAAGCGCACTTCGAAAAATATGGATCTCCACTCTTCTCTTCGCATATGATCGACCTCTCTGAAGAGCCGATCGAAGAGAATATCGCTACCTGTAAAAAATACCTTGAGCGCATGAGCAAGATGGGAATGACACTTGAGATAGAATTGGGTGTAACAGGCGGTGAAGAGGATGGTGTCGATAATAGTGAGATAGACAATGCACTGCTTTATACACAGCCTGAAGAGGTGAACTATGCCTATGAGGAGTTGAGTGAGATTAGTCCTCGATTTACGATAGCTGCCTCCTTTGGAAATGTACATGGTGTCTATAAGCCTGGCAATGTAGTGTTGACCCCAACGATTCTTGATAATTCACAAAAATATATTCAAGAAAAACATGGCACTAAGGTCAAGCCTGTTGATTTTGTCTTTCATGGAGGTTCCGGATCAGCGCCTGAAGAGATCAAAGAGGCGATCAGCTATGGCGCGATCAAGATGAACATCGATACGGATACCCAGTGGGCATTTTGGGATGGTGTTCGTGTGTACGAAGAGAAAAATCACGACTATCTTCAGGGGCAAATAGGCAATCCTGATGGCGAAGAGAAGCCAAACAAGAGCTATTATGATCCCAGAAAATGGCTCAGAGCTGCTGAAGAGTCAATGATAGCGAGACTTGAAATAGCATTTGATGATCTTAACTGTATCGGAAGAAACTAGCGCCGTCACATCAGGAGCTCTCTTGGAACCTCAAACTTGTTTAAGGCAAAAGGTTTCGATCCTTGAACATTGGCTCAAGCAAGTTTCCCAACGGAAATACCCTCAGGGTATGAGTATCCTTTGGATCAAAAATCATCCAGGTTGATGCTTGACTTGGCATAGTTGGATACATTGCTTTCAAAGAAATTACTTTTTACCTCATTCATTCCCAAGTGCTTGGTCACAAGTTTTTGCAGATAAGTTGTTGGGCTCTCTGTGAAGATGGGATCAAGCCCTATTTTCTTGAGTCGTTCGTTGGCGTAATTGTGAACGGTTCGCTCCATCAGCTCTTCTGTTGTACCCATAATAGGATAAGTATGCAGTAGATATTTGCCATACTCCAGCTCAATATTGACGGCATCCTGGATCATTTCATAGGCACTGTCAACTGTACTGGTTTGAATCTTGTTCTCTTTTTGGATAGTTTTGAAAATATTGGCAAAGAGTGGCAAGTGTGTGTTTAGTTCATCTCTTGCAATAAATTTGATCATATCACGCGCACCCGGAACTTTGTCTCCAAGCAGATAGATATAGCTAAACCCAAGCAGGAAATAGATACCTTCCAGATTGACACTCGCCATAGCACTCAAAAGCATCTTGTCAACAGAGCCGCCATCAATGTAGCTGGCAAACTGTTCTGCAATTTTCTGGTTTTTAGTATTGAGTGCATTATCATATTTGTAGAGATTGAATACTTCGTCAGAGTTTCCGCAGGCATCGAGGAGGACAGCATAGCTCTTTGAGTGGTTGACCTCCTGCATGATCTGAAGACTCAATACAGATTTGATAAGCCGATTGTTTGTCAATCTTCTGAAATCACTGAGGTACTCCTCCTGGGCGCTATCGTTGAAGCTCAATTGTGCAAATGTCATTTTGTAGATTGACTGCTCGTTATCGGTCAGCTGATCAAAATGTTTTTTCTCTGTGGAAGTATTGACTTCCGAAGGAAACCAGGTATTGGCATTCATCAGGTCATAGATATTACTGTCCCACTGGTATTTGGATCGATTGAAATCTACAAATCCGGTTGGAGATCCCCCGTAGATCTTCTCATCGAGGATATCTTCACCATTTGGGTTGTAATAATTTTTTGAATTCATTGTTGGTTTTCCTGTTAATTTATATTTTACGAAGTATACATTAAAAAACTTCTAAAGATTTTAGCGCATACTTTGAAGGGCAGACTCTTTAAAAAAAGATGACCTGGTAAGACTATGGGATTTGACATAAGCATCAATTTTATTTAAAACGCTGACAGGAATGGTTATGTTGATTCTTTTTGATCTATTTAAATGAGAAGGTTCTTTTATGGCTTCACCTTTTTCAAGTGCCACCTCAAGATAGCATCCGAAAGCAGACTTTACATCATCCATAGCCTCTTGCATATTTTCGCCATCCCCCATAATGCCCTTATAGTCTTTGTAATAAGCAAAATATCCCCCTCCCTCCTCAGGGGCCAATTTTCTGACAATAATTTCATAATCCATGTCTAGATACTCTTTTTTAGTTTTCATCATTTTTCTCCTCAATTATTTGAATAACCTGTTTTACATAAATAACTTTGACGGGTTTCTTGTAGGGTATCGTCAGAGAATCACAGTTATTTTTTGTAAAAATGTAATGGCTGCCACCTCTATTGATAGCGCTATAACCCAACTCTTCAAGAATTTTTTTTAGATCCTCGAATTTAATATTTGTAGGATTGTTTTTAATAGCTCTGATAAGCTTTTCTTTTTTACTCACGCGCAAATCCTTAGAATAGTAAGTATAGATAATAATACACACTTTATATAAAAATGAGCTTACAAAATCACTTTATTTATTGATAGGAAAAGAATTTTTGTATCTTGCAGAGAAATATCTCAGCATTCATATTTAGCTGATATGTGCTAAAATATTGCCATGAATCTACCGCTTATTCTTCCTTCTCATGTTGAGAAAATTTATTATGATGGTCTCTCTTTTTACCTAAAAAGAGATGACTTGATCCATCCGGACTTTTCGGGTAACAAAGCACGCAAATTTCATTACTTTCTTTCGCATGATTTCCCCAAAATAAAAAAGCTAATCTCCTATGGCTCCAATCAATCCAATGCGATGTATTCTCTCTCTGTTTTGGCAAAGATGAAAGGGTGGGAGTTTGACTACTATGTTGACCATATACCGGACTATTTGAGGGAGAATCCTCAGGGGAACTATCGGGCGGCACTGGAGAATGGGATGAATATAGGGCTTCAGGGTTCGGAGTTCTGGGTTCAGGAAGAAAATACATTGTACATTGAAGAAGGGGGAAGACAAAAAGAGGCTGAATTTGGCATTCATATATTGGCAAATGAAATTATAGAGTGGAAAAAAAAGCGAAAGATAAAGAACCTGAATATCTTTTTGCCATCAGGTACCGGAACAACAGCCCTTTTCCTTCAAAAAGCACTCTCAACGCTCAAAGTTTTCACTACGCCTTGTGTCGGCGATAGTGAGTATTTGAAAAAACAGTTTACAGTGTTGGAAGATGATGAAAAATATCACCCGACGATTCTCAATTTGGAGAAAAAATACCATTTTGGCAAGCTTTATAGAGATTACTATAAAATTTGGCTAAAATTACGCCAACAAACAGGAGTGGAATTTGATCTTCTCTATGACCCGAAAGGGTGGATGACGATGATGGCATACCCGGAGATTTTCTCAAAGCCAACGCTCTATATTCATCAGGGTGGGCTGATGGGAAATGAGAGTATGCTGCTCCGATATCAACGTAAGTATAAGGATGTGATGCATGAAAATATTATATAGCGGTGATGAAGGTTTCAAAGCCGGTTTTTCTGAACTTCTAACGCGCGGCAAGATGGATATCGAGGGAGTGACGGGTATCGTTTCCGGACTTCTCAATGATATCAGATTAGAGGGAAACAGCGCCCTTAAAGGTCAGATCTCCAGATTTGACCGTTGGGAACCTCAAAGTGATGATGAGTTGATCGTATCGACAAAATCTATGAAAAAGGCTTACGATTCGATCGATAGTGAGTTGCGTGATGCATTGCATCTTGCTTATGATCGCATTGAAACTTATCATCAGAAACTGATGCCTCAATCCTGGTTTGATTTTGAGAAAAATGGATCGATGCTAGGGCAAAAAGTAACACCTGTAGATCGGGCAGGACTCTATATTCCCGGAGGGAAAGCAGCTTATCCCAGTTCACTCTTGATGAATGCGATTCCAGCGATCGTGGCAGGTGTCGAAGAGATCGTGGTCTGCACCCCGACACCGGACAATGAGATCAATGAGTTGCTGCTTGCTGCCTGCCATTTATGCAAAGTGACCAAAGTCTTCAAAGTGGGCGGTGCTTCTGCGATCGCAGCGATGGCATACGGTACAGAGACGATCCCCAAAGTTGATGTGATTACGGGACCGGGAAATATTTTTGTCGCAACAGCCAAAAAATTGGTCTATGGAGAAGTCAATATCGATATGATCGCAGGACCGAGCGAAATCGGTATCTTGGCAGATGAAAGCGCAAGGGTTGATTTTCTTGCGATTGATCTGCTCTCTCAGGCAGAACATGATGAGATGGCAAGTTCGATCCTTATTACAACCGATAGCGAGCTTGCAAACAGGGTAAGCGATGAGGTTGAAATTTATCTCAAGACACTCTCGAGAGAAGAGATCGCACGAAAGTCGATCGAAGAGAGGGGAGCGATCATCGTGACTGCTACGATGGATGAAGCGATTGATCTGATGAATCAGATCGCACCCGAACACCTGGAGGTAGTGACTGCCAGCCCCATGGAGCTTTTACCAAAGATTAAACATGCGGGAGCGATCTTTCTGGGTTCCTATACGCCAGAACCTATCGGTGATTATGTTGCAGGTCCCAACCATACCCTGCCTACCGGCGGTACAGCGAAGTTCTATTCTCCTCTGAGTGTAGAGCATTTCTTGAAAAAATCATCGATCATTTCGATGAGCCGTGAAGGAATTGATGAGCTTGGTGAAGCGTGCGCTTTGATCGCCAATACTGAGGGCTTGACAGCACACGAAGAGTCTGTGAGAATACGATTGCGAAATTAGACAATGTAGGGTCGGTGTGACCGACCCTACAATTAAAATATAAAAGGTTAAATGAAATATGAGGGCATTATTAAGCGTCAGTGACAAGAGTGGCATTATAGAGTTTGCCAAAGGTTTGGAGTCTCAGGGGTGGGATATTATTTCAACGGGAGGTACCTACAAGAAACTCAATGATGCGGGTGTTAAAGTGATCGAGATCGATGAGGTCACCAAGTTTCCTGAGTGTTTTGAAGGGCGCGTGAAGACGCTGAACCCTTTTGTGCATGGCGGTATCCTCCACAAGCGGGGGGACGCAGGGCATGTGGCTCAGGCTAAAGAGCTTGGTGTAGAGGGAATAGACCTCGTCTGTGTCAACCTCTATCCATTCAGGGAGACAATCGAGCGGACAGAGGATTTTGGTGAAATTATCGAAAATATAGATATCGGCGGACCGACGATGGTGCGTTCCGCTGCGAAAAATTTCAATGATGTGCTGATCGTGACAGATACTATTGATTATGACTCGGTGCTTGATGCGCTGGAGAACAAAGCAGACTCTCTGGAGTTCAGAAGAGATTTGATGATCAAAGCTTTTGAGCATACTGCAGCTTATGATGCGATGATCGCCAACTATATGAATGGCCGCTTCAACGATGGCTTTGGTGAATATCAATTTATCACTGGAAAAAAATCATTCCAGACACGCTACGGAGAGAACCCTCACCAAAAAGGTGCCCTGTATGAGTTTGACAGTCATTTTACGGATCACTTCAAGCAGATCAAGGGTGAAGCGAGTTTCAACAATATCAATGATGTCAATGGTGCGCTGAAGATCGCATCTAGTTTTGGAGATGAAGCCGCAGTCTGTATCGTCAAGCATGGTAATCCATGTGGATTTGCGATCAAAGAGGATCTGATGAGATCGTATACAGAGGCATTGAAGTGTGACCCTGTTTCTGCTTTCGGTGGTGTGGTTGCAGTCAATGGTATCGTGACGAAAGAGTTAGCAGAGAAAATGAATGAGATATTCCTGGAAGTTGTGATGGCAGCAGATTTTGAGCCGGAAGCACTGGAGGTCTTTGAGAAGAAAAAGAGGCTTAAGCTTTTTTCTCAGGGCGGAGAGAAGCTTGTGATGTCTAAAGACAGCCATGACTTCAAACATGTTGATGGTGGTTTCGTTTATCAAAACTCTGACTGTATCTGTGACAATGAAGTGCATAATGCGCATAAGAAAAGTAAACTGACTGCCAGTGAGCAGGAGATGAAAGATTTGGAGATCGCATGGAAAGTTGCTGGACTTACCAAGTCCAACTGTGTAGTGTACGTCAAAGACTCTGCTATGGTCGCTGTGGGCATGGGAATGACTAGTCGTGTTGATGCGGCACAGTGTGCCCTCAAAAAAGCCAGAGAGATGGACTTGGATGTGAGCGGTGCCGCGATGGCATCAGAAGCTTTCTTTCCATTCCGTGACTCCATCGATGCAGCAGCAGCAGCCGGTGTCAAAGCCATCATAGAGCCAGGCGGTTCTATCCGTGATGATGAGGTGATCGAAGCGGCGAATGAGCATGGTATTGCACTTTACTTTACGACCGTGAGACATTTTTTGCATTAGCAAATTAGGGGGCAATTTGGTCGGTGTAACCAACCCTACGCGAAAAACAACAATAAATCAAACCCGTAGGGTCGATCACATCGACCATCTTGTTTGACAAATATTCTCAATGATGTATGATAAGGTTATGGCATTAAAAATGAATAGATATAAAAATGAAGATCTATCGGGCTTTGTCTGGGCAGTCTATGCTTTGCAGCTCTTGACACTCTTTACAGGCGGACTCTCCTTTATTGTTGCGGGTGTTATTGCATATATAAAATATGATGAGAGTATCGGTATGATGGAGGAGTCTCATTTTAGATGGCAGATCAAGACACTCTGGATCGGTTTGGGCGCCGCTATAGTGGGTTTGGTTTTGTTATTGGTCTGGGTTGGTGTGATCGTGCTTGTCTTGACAAAGTTTTGGATCATCTATCGGGTGATCAAGGGTGGATATTATTTCTCTCAGCAGAGAGAGATCGACAATAGCGGAATATTTTAGAGGGAGAGAAGATGAGAAAAATAGTATTGGGAATAATAGTTTTGTCTGTATGCTTACTCGCAGATGTACAACATGTTATGGCAACACAGGATTTTTTTAAAAAAGAGATTCCTGTCATCGATGTCCGTACTCCGGGTGAATGGAAGCAGACAGGCATTGTAAAGGGTGCCCATACGATTATGTTTTTTGATGATCGCGGCGGCTATAATGTCGATAAATTTTTAGCAGAACTTAATAAAGTAGTCAAAAAGGATGAGCCTTTTGCGTTAATTTGCCGGACGGGCAGTCGTACTGCAATGATCTCTGATTTTCTGGACAAGGAGCTTGGCTACAAAGTAATTAATCTGCAGGGTGGGATGGTGAAGTTGATGCAAGAGGGGTATGTGCCTGCTGATTTCAAACCTTGATTGACATTGACTAAACAATTCTGATATAATCACATAAACAGAAATTAGTAAATAAGGGATAATTGAGATGTCAAAAAGCTTATATGATACTTTGGGTGTCAGTGAAAATGCATCTGCAGATGAGATAAAAAAGGCTTATCGAAAACTGGCAAGAAAGTACCATCCGGATATCAACAAAGATGAAAGCGCAGTAGAGAAGTTCAAAGAGATCAATGCGGCGTATGAAGTATTGAGTGACACAGAAAAGAAGTCGCAGTATGATCAGTTTGGCGATCAGATGTTTGGCGGTCAGAACTTTCAGGATTTTGCCAGAGGGCAGGGTTCAAATGTTGACCTCGATGAGATATTGCGGCAAATGTTCGGCGGAGGCGGCGGATTTGACGGAGGCGGCGGATTTTCCGGTGGACAGAGGGGAGGTTTCGGTGGATTTGGCGGTGTAGATCTCGATACACAGGCTAGAATCACAGTACCTTTTATCACCTCTGTCCTGGGAGGAAAACACCAGATCTCTGCCAATGGAGAGAGCTTTGATATCAAGATCCCGGCAGGCATCAAGAGCGGTGAAACGATGAGGGTGCGCGGCAAAGGCAAAAGTCATAATGGTCAGGTCGGTGACCTGCTGATCAAAGTCGATGTGGCACCATCAAGCGAATACGAGCGTAAGGGCGACAACCTCTATAAAACAATCGATGTACCACTGAAGGACGCTTGGCTTGGGGGCAGGATAGAAGTTCAGACACCAGAAAAAGAGGTCTCCCTCAAGGTACCTCAAAATACAAAAAATGGACAGAAGTTCAGACTCAAGGGCAAAGGAGTGCCGGATAGAAAAACAGCACTTAAAGGGGATCTTTATCTTGTGGCAAACGTGATACTCCCGGATGTTGATTCTCTGGACAGTGAGCTTAAAGCGATGATCGAATCGAAACTCTAAAGGAAGAAATATGCATAGTTATGATGAGCCGGTCTATCTGATCAGTGTAGTAGCAACGATACTTGATATTCATCCTCAGACACTACGGCAGTATGAGAGAGAGGGCTTGGTTACGCCGTCACGAACTCAGGGGCGGATGCGTCTCTATTCGCAGCGAGATATCGATAGAATGAAGATGATACTTCGCCTGACACGACAGATGGGGGTTAATCTTGCAGGTGTTGATGTGGTATTAAAACTCAAAGAGACGATGGATGAGATGCAAAATGAGATTGATCAGCTCAGAGATGAATTGAGCAAAGTGAACCGTCATGGGTCAGTCCATGTGAGCAAGGCAATAGTGACGAAAAACAGTTATGATATTATTATTTTTGAGGATTAGAGTAGGTATTTACAAGCTGCGGTAATAAGTTCATACAGAAATAATGCGGTGGGAAGCCCCACCATTTTCCGCGATTAATTTACATAATAGCGTCGGCCATCACTTCCTATATAGTAAGTGGCACCATTTGGATCTCGGTAATATCTTCTATTCATATCTTTCCTGTCTTCATTGGCGCCGATCGCCGCTCCGGATACGCCGCCCAGTGCTGCACCGACTGCTGCACCTCTATGTCCGCCGACAATACCGCCGAGAACTGCTCCACCACCTGCACCTACCGCTGCACCGGTTCCTGCTTTGGTTGCGCATCCTGTCATCATAATCATTGCTGCACTGGCAACCGCAATTGTCACTAACTGTAATTTTTTCATTTTTCTTTCCTCCACTTTTAATTTATATTTATATTGTAGCATAAAATCAAGCCATTTGGTATTACTGTACCGGTGAAGTCAATCGAGCCAGCCGGGTTGCCAGCCTGAACCAGAAAGAGTGATCGTCCATATCACTTTTTGTCATTTCTATTGCGCGGGCAAAGTCAGCTATGAACATCTCATCGATCTCTGCGGCAAACAGAGGGTCTATAATGAGCCCTGTGATCTCAAAGTTGAGTCTGAAGGAGCGGTTGTCAAAATTGGCTGTCCCTACAGCAGCGGCTTCATGGTCGATGAGCATTACTTTTTCATGCAGGAAGCCATCTGTATATCGAAAGAACCGCACACCGGTCAGGCTCGCGTCATCCAGATAGGTATAAAAGGAGAGATTCACCAGGAGATTGTCTGCCTTGTCCGGGACGAGAATGCGGACATCCACACCCCGAAGTCCAGCAAGCTGAAGTGCCGCTAGGATCGCATCATCTGGCACAAAGTATGGTGTTGCTATCCAGATACGCTCCTTTGCAGAATTGATGGAGTGCATGAACATCAAAGTGGCTGTCTCAAGCTCATCTGCCGGTCCTGAAGGTACGATGAGTATATGAGTATTCCCTTCCGTGACAGGAGTCGGTATCCATGTGATCCCGAGGAGAAAGTCACCTGTTGACCAGTGCCAATCTTCGACGAAAGAGACTTGAGCAGCAATGGCAGCAGGACCGGTTATCTTCATATGAGTATCGCGCCAGTTTCCGACATTGGGGTCTCTTCCGAGGTATTCATCTCCTATATTGTGGCCGCCGATCCAAGCTGCCTTGCCGTCTACGACAACGATTTTTCTGTGATTGCGAAAGTTGAGTTGAAATCGATTACCCCGGCCTTTCTGAGTATGAAAGCTGTAAATTTCTGCTCCGGCATCGCGCAAATCATCGGTGTAGGCACTGGGGAGGTCAAGAGATCCTATTTCGTCATAGAGGAAATAGACTTTGATTCCATCTTGCACTTTGGCGATCAGATGATCTTTCATCTTTCGACCTATCTCGTCATCATGCACAATGTAAAATTGAAAGAGGATATAAGATACTGCGCTGTCGATCCCATCAAGGATACTCTCAAATGTAGCGTTCCCATCGATCAGAAGCTCTACATTGTTTCCTCTCAGGAATGGGAGGTCCGCCAGTTTCTCAGCTGCTGCACCTGCTGAGGATATCTCTGATCGCTTAAGATGATAAGGCTCTAGCCCTTCAAGTGTCTGTGCTAATCCATTTTGGACTTTTGTATGGCTTGAATGTCTAGCTTTTACATAGCCGTTGAAACGACTATTCCCAAAAATCCAGTAAGCAGGTACTGCAATAAATGGAAAGGTGATCAGCGAAACGACCCAGGCGATAGCTCCCTGAGAAGTTCGCGCTGTCATAACGGCATTGATGGACGAGAGAATCCCCATAATATAAAAAGCAGCCGCAACTATCGCAATCCACACATTCTGTCCTTTATCTTGGAGTTTTTATTTTATCATAATCTTTTCTTTTTTCTTTTTTGGATAGATAAAAATCATTATCTATGCTAGAATTACAATACAGGAGAAACAAATAGTAAGTAAAGATCTCAAAAAATAAAATTTCGAAGGATGGGAAGAGTGATGAAAAAAACCGGAGGCCTGAAAAAAATTATAGGAAGCACATTGCTTGCATTTGCATTGGCATCGACTACAGCTATTCATGCTGAAGAGTACGAGGAGAGTGGGGAGTGGAAAAATAGTGTCTACATCTATGGCTGGCTTCCGAGTTTTAGCGGCTCGATGAAGTTTGATATACCAGGTGGCGGAGCCGGAGGGGGTGATCAAACCGGCGAGTCTGACTTTCTTGATAGTTTAGATGCGGTTTTTATGGCTTCTTATGTATTGCAAAAAGATAAATGGTCTTTTATGGCAGACTATCTCTATCTTTCAGCATCAGGTTCGGATGCTGGAACTGTCACGATACCTATCTTGAACCAACCTACAGTCAATGTTGCTTCCAGCCAGGAGTTGACAACTTGGCTGCTCAGTATGTACGGCGGATACAAAGTTGTTGACACAGGCAACATAACGCTTGGTGCTATCGGCGGTATACGTTATCTTTCTCTTGGGGTAGATCTTGCCTTTGCCTTGAATGATCGGCATATTGCCCTGTCACCCTCTGTAGAATTGCTCGATTTCGTCATAGGTGCTCAAGGTCAATACGATATTAATGAGAATTGGTATATGCCTTATTTGTTTGATATAGGAGGAGGAGACTCCACACTCACCTATCAGGCGATGGCAGGTGCAGGGTATCGTTTTGGGTGGGGGGATATTATAGCGACCTATCGTTATCTGCACTACGAAGAAGAAGGACTGGTCCAGGACTTTGACCTCTATGGACCAAAATTGGGTGTGGTTTTCCACTTTTAACGGTGCCTTCAAGCAAAAATAAAAAAGGAAAAATTATGTCAAAAAAAAGTAAAAAACTCAGCAACAAGAAGTACGAAAAAGAGCTCTACAAACTCCAGGTAGAACTCTGCGAACTCCAGAGATGGGTCAAGCAGGAGGGCAAGAGGATTGTCATCGTATTTGAAGGACGCGATACCGCAGGCAAAGGGGGTGTGATCAAGCGCATTCTCGAGCGGGTAAGTCCACGGGTTTTTGTGGTCAATGCCCTGCCTACTCCGACTGACCGCCAGAAAACACAATTGTATTTTCAACGCTATATCGAACGATTTCCTGCAGCGGGCGAGATCGCTATCTTTGACCGTAGCTGGTATAACCGTGCCGGCGTTGAACGAGTGATGGGCTTTTGTACAGATGAAGAGTATGAGCGTTTTTTGAAACGTACGCCGGCTGTAGAAAAAGCGATCATTGATGATGGCATCATTCTGATCAAATACTGGTTTGATGTGAGCCAGGAGGTCCAGGCTGAGCGACTGCAAAAAAGGGTTGATGATCCACGCAAGCATTGGAAGATCAGTCCTATGGATGTAGAAGCACAGGAGCTGTGGGACAAGTACAGTGAAGCAAAAGACAAAATGTTTCTGGCGACAGATAAAAAACTCACACCTTGGTTTGTCGTCAACTCAGACAACAAAAAAAGTGCCCGACTCAACTGTATCTCTCACCTGCTCAGCCAGATCCCTTATGAAAAGATACCGTTCAAGGAGCCTAAAATAAAAAAAGCAAAGAAGAACAAATATAGACCGATAGACTACGACTATACTGTTGTTCCTGAAAAGTTTTAATAGAGGGGTCTCATCT
>JAYEOH010000171.1:0-9241 GCA_034722775.1 Campylobacterota bacterium
TTAAGAATAATAAACTAGTTGCAGAGTGTAATAATCTTGGTATTCCCGAAAAATTCGCTAATCAAATATTAAAAGAAACAAAAACAGTGGATGAAATGTTCACTAAAGGAGATAATTTATGAAAGAATTAGATTTTAGTTTAGCAACAACAGAAGAAATAATGAAAGAGTTAGCTCGACGTGCAAAACATAAACGTAAACAAGATATACAATATTATGGAGACCAAAAAAAGTTCTCTAAACACATAGGGATGACATATCGTAGATATCAGCAGTTTGAAATAAATGGAAAAATCACATTGGAAAAATTTATTGATGTATTAAGAGGACTAAATGCATTAGATGAAATCCAGAAGCTTTTAGAACTTGGAGATGAAGACTTATTTAAAGAAAAAAACCGTAAAAAAGATATAAAGCCTTCTCGCTCTTCTAGTAGCAAGATGTATACAAAAGAAATTAATAAAGATGATAAGATAGTGAATATACCTGATGTTTTTGGTTAGTTATCTGACCTTACGCACCCCTCAATAGCAGTAGCTCCTGATAAGCCATTTGATTGGCTTTAAATAAGTAATTTAGCCCTGATAGCAAAATGATTGATTTTAAAACATTCTAATTTAAAAAAAGCCAATATAGAGAGAAATATATGATTGCTTTGTGTTTTAATTGTTTTTGTTGGTTTAATTCAGAATATTCCTAAGCACAATTCCGTAATGCATCACAAAGAGGTTCAGGAAAAAGATCAGCATCGATGAGGCCCGGGAGATCAGGTTTTCCAGCTGTGTTCTCTCTGTGTTGTTGGTGCGATAGGCGATTACGAAGTGTATGATCGTCACGATGGTCAGTATCAGCACCATCAAGGCCTTCCATTTCAGTGCAGTAGTCAAACTGCTTGTGTCGCTACTGAAGAGAAGCGGAAGCAGTGAATAGTTCATCCCCAGAACAATACCTGTCATCAGCAGTATAATGAGAGCGGCAACTTCAAACCAGCCAAATATCGGTCCGACATGCGGATAAACTGCTTTTTGTACCTTTTTGTCTCTCAGGGTGACCCCCAGTACGAACATAAAAACTGATCCGCCGATCCATGAGATCGCTGCGATCAGGTGGATATGAAATACCCATTCTGTCATATTTATTACCTTTTATTTTTTTATCTGATCTATTTTGAATTAATTGTCAAGTTTCAAAACTGCCATAAATGCTTCCTGCGGCACCTGAACACTGCCGATGGACTTCATTCGTTTCTTGCCGGCTTTTTGCTTTTCTAGCAACTTTCTCTTACGGGTGATATCTCCGCCGTAACATTTGGCGGTGACATTTTTACCCATCGATTTGACATTGCTTCGCGCGATCACATTGTTGCCGATACTTGCCTGTATCGCCACCTCAAAGAGTTGTCTCGGGATGAGCTCTTTGAGTTGTCCCACAAAAGCGAGTCCGCGATTTCTTGCCTTATCCTCAGGAACGATAATAGAGAGTGAATCGACCACCTCTCCGGCGACTTTGATATCCAATTTGACAAGCTTCCCCTCTCTGAAGCCTATCGGCTCATAGTCGAAACTCGCATAACCCTTGGTAAGACTCTTAAGTTTGTCGTAGAAATCCAGGACGATTTCATTCATTGGGATATCATACTCCAGCAGGACACGCGTCTCATTGAGATAATCCATCTTGATCTGGATCCCGCGACGGTCATTGAGGAGTTTGATGAGATTGCCCAGATACTCTTGCGGGGTAAGAATCGTCGCTTTGACATAAGGCTCATAGATCGCCTCTATCTTTTGCGGTTCGGGCAGATCGCTGGGGTTCTGTATCTCCAGCTCTTCGCCGTTGGTCTGTTTGACTTGATAGATGACTGTTGGCGCTGTTGCGATGAGATCAAGGTTAAATTCACGCTCCAGTCGCTCTTTGACCACTTCCATATGCAGCATCCCCAGGAAACCCGTACGAAATCCACTCCCCAGTGCCATCGAACTCTCCGGCTCAAAACTCAGTGAAGAGTCATTGAGTTTGAGCTTGTTGAGCGCATCACGCAAATCTTCAAATTTATCTGTTTCAATAGGGTAAATGCCTGCAAAAACAAACGGCTTGGCAGGCTCAAAACCCTGAATGATATCCGCAGTCGGATTTTTTGCATCCGTGATTGTATCCCCCACCTGCAAGGCATCAACTGTCTTGAGCCCCATCACAACAATACCGATCTCTCCGGTATGAATCTCATCTGTTTTGACCGGTGCGATAGGATTTGGGTAGAGCAGATTGAGTACCTGGTGCTCATTTTTTGTCCCCATCACTTTGGCAACCTGACCTTTTTTGAGACTTCCTTCAAAAACACGAACCAACGCCAGGGCACCCAGATAATTGTCAAACCAACTGTCATAGATCAGTGCTTTGGCAGGAGCTGACTCATCACCGCCTGGTGCCGGAATACGATCGATCAAAGTGTCGATCAGATCCTTAACCCCTACTCCTGTCTTGGCAGACACCAGGCAATGCTCTGTCGCATCGATGCCAATCGCCTCTTCGAGTTCTGTAAGCACCCTGTCAGGGTCAGCAGCCGGCAGATCGATCTTGTTGACGACAGGCAGCAGTTCCAGGTCATTTTCGATAGCGATATAAACATTGGCGATCGTCTGAGCTTCAACCCCCTGTGCTGCATCTACGATCAACAGAGCACCTTCGGAAGAAGCAAGCGAACGGCTCACTTCATAAGAGAAATCCACATGACCCGGAGTATCGATCAGATTGAGAATATATTGCTCTCCATCTTTTTCATAATCTAGACGAACACTCTGTGCTTTGATCGTAATACCACGCTCTTTTTCGATATCCATCGTATCCATAACCTGAGAAGACATCTGCCGGTCAGAAACCGCCCCGCACTCCTGTATGATCCTGTCTGCAAGTGTAGACTTACCATGGTCGATATGTGCGATGATCGAAAAATTTCGAATATGTGACTGTGGTACTTTTGCCATTAAAAACCTTTTTTATAACTTCTAGAGTTCAGCACAAGATATTGAGACTCTTTTTATTCTTATTTTCTCTTCTTCACACGGCCTGAGACTGTGCAAAAATGACATATTTTTGGGGATGCGACTTCAGTCGCATTAACAATGCCCCACTTCATGGGACTCTTGGACTGAAGTCCAAGTTCCTGATACGCTCTCAAGTAGTTTCAAAAAGCGAATTCACACTCTCGTTATTACCAACTCTTCGGATCACCTCTCCGAGCATCGTAGCAGTTGAAAGCATCTTGATCTTTTTGCAGCTTTTCGACATAGGAATCGTATTGGCAACTACGAGTTCATCAAGTGCACCATTTTGGATACGGTCAAATGCAGGACCTGAGAGTACAGGGTGTGTACAACAAGCCATCACGCTTGCTGCTCCAAGATCCTTGAGAGCCTGAGCACCATGCACCATTGTACCTGCCGTATCGATCATATCATCGATAAGGATGATATCTTTGCCTTTGACTTCACCAATGACATTCATCACTTCTGACTGGTTGGCTTTTTCTCTCCGCTTATCTACAATGACCATGTCCAGATCAAGTTTATTTGCAAAATAACGAGCTCGTGCCACCCCACCGATATCCGGAGAAGCGATCACCGGATTTTTGAAGTTTTTGGATTTGATATAGTCAAGAAAGAGTATCGCGCCATAGAGATTATCAACAGGGATATCGAAAAATCCCTGTATCTGTGACGCATGGAGATCGACAGTAACCATCCGGGAAATTCCTGCTGTTTCAATCATATCAGCGACCAGTCTTGCTGTGATCGGTACCCTGGGTGCTGCCTTTCGATCCTGTCTTGCGTATCCATAGTAGGGAACGATGGCAGTGATGGATTTGGCAGAAGATCGTCTAAGCGCATCTGTCATGATGAGCAATTCCATCAGGTTGGCATTGGCTGGGGCACAGGTGGGCTGGATGATAAAGACATCTTTCCCCCGGACACTTTCAGCGATCTGGATATTGATCTCTCCATCAGAAAAACGCTCAATGCTTGCCTTTGAAAGAGGCATCTCCAAATACTTTGCTATCTCTTCAGAGAGCTCAGGATTTGCTGTTCCGGAAAAAATCATATATCCACTCATTATGTAGCCTTTCATCGGTGCATTTTATGAGTGGTATTTTACACAAATATTGCTAAAAAGGCGATTGAAGTCAAAACCAAACCATTTCAAAGTTCAGAGATACTACACTTACGCAAACAGTTGAGGAGAGACAGGGGCTCGATGATACGAAGAATCTTCAAAAAAGACAAAAAGAACTCAGGGAAAATTGATCAATTTATTGACAAATATAACATCCCAAGAGAGTATCTTTCTATCAATAGAAAATCTGTCTCCAAAGCTATCTTTGTCGGCCTTTTCTGGGCTTTTATCCCTATGCCGATGCAGATGCTGGCTGTTCTCGCCACCACTCCTTTTATCAAATTCAATGTCCCCCTCGCCCTCTCAGTCGTGTGGCTAAGTAACCCTATCACAATGCCGCCGATGTATTATATGGAGTACCTTACCGGCAACTTCATACTCGGTCGGGAAGGTATCGACACAATAGAGATGACCGTTGAGTGGTTCAAAGAAAACCTGGGTGATATTTTTGTACCGCTATATGTCGGTACCGCATTCTACTCCATCGTTGTCTCATCTACCGTCTACTTTATCATCAATCAACTCTGGATCTTCTCTGTCAAGCAAGAGAAAGAGGAGCAGGAGAAACTGCGTAGAGACCGCAAGGCAAAAAAGAGAAGACACAAGGGACATCAATAATAATCAAAACTCCGAGACTCCATCGCGTCCCAGCTGATAGCGTCTGAAATCTTCAGCAACCCACAGATTGCCCTGGTAATTTTCCCCGATCTCATCTTCGATCATTTTGATTGTATAATTTCCTGCATTGCGGTATCTTGGACTGATATGGGTGGTGATGAGATTTTTGATATGATGCCTCTGCGAGGACCTGCCAAGTTCTCTGGCAGTCGTATGGAGTATTTTAATCGGAAGATGATCATAGACCTTCTGCGTATAGGTGCATTCATGAACCAAAAGATCCAAATCATCCAAATACTCTCCCAGAATTTCCGGTTCACTGTTATCACCTGCGATGATCAGCGACCTCCCCTCCAGAGGGTCAAGAAGATACTTCTCAGGATTATAAACTTTACCTTCAAAGAGAACACTTTTCCCATGCTTCAACTCTCCGTAGAGAGGTGAAGGCGGCAGGCCTGAAGTTTGCAGCTTCTCTTCATCCAATCTGTTACTGACTGTATATTCTTTAATATAAAAGGCATAGCTTTCGATGGAGTGATGCAGCGGAAGGATTTTGAGTGAAAAATGATCGAATTTGAAGAGCATATATGTTTCATATTCTATAATATTTAATTTGTAGCCGAGTTTCTCTTTTGAGGTATTCATCACACAATTCAAAAATTTGTTAATTCCTTTGGGACCGTATATCGTCAGTGTTTTGGTGATCCTGTCCATCTTTCTCGAATCGAGAAGGCCGGGAAGTCCATAGTAGTGATCGCCATGCATATGGGTGATGAAAATCGTTTCGAGTTTTCCGCTGGAGAGGCCACTCTGCATAATCTGCCGCTGAGTTCCTTCTCCGCAATCAAAGAGATACCATCCGCTCTCCTGCTCCAGCGAAAGTCCTAGCGCCGAAACATTTCGTTCTTTAGTGGGCCTGCCGGCACCGGTACCCAGAAAAGTCAGTTCCCAATTCATTGCTCATAGATCAGAGGCACAAAGACAAACCCCTGATACTCCTCTGCCTTTATCTCTGTTTCTGAAATCTTTTTGAAGCAGAAGATGGAGTTGATCACCGGGATGACCAGTGTTCCCCCAATCTTCAACTGTATGAAAAGCTCCCTGGGAATCTCGTCAGCACTGGCGGAAACCAGTATCTTGTCAAATGTTTCACCCGGTACACCCAGCTTATCATCAGCCTTTCTGATATGACACTGACTAAACTCAAACTGTTTAAGATTGTTCTGTCCGCGCTCAACCAACTCATCGACTCTTTCCAGACCCAGAACAGAACCCTTTTCGCTGACAATGGCACAGAGAAGTGCTGCCGTCCATCCCGAACCTGATCCGATATCCAATACCTTATCACCCTCTTCCGGCAAGAGAAGTTCAAGCATAAATGCCACGGTGGAGGGCTGTGAAATCGTCTGATCTTTTCCGATCGGCAGCGGCCTGTCGACATAGATATGTTCAGAAAACGCTTCGGGAACAAAGTATTTTCTGTCTATCTTTTGAAATGCATCGGTGATACGGGGTGTTTTCAGGATACCGGATGCGATCATAGTATTGATAAGTTCTCTATTTGTATATGGCATTATCCTCTACCTCTGCTTTCAATCCACAAAAGCCGCACTCATATAGCCGACGACCTGCGACTCATCTCCACTGGCATCAGCACTGGTACGATAATCCAGCAATAGAGGCTTCAATCCTTTTTCACGGGCTGCTATCAGCATCGCCTCCACACCGATCTTGCCGCAGGCTTCACACCCTTGATGCAACTCTGCCGGGTCTTCTTTCTGCACGGCATCCAGACAGATACTGTCGAGTCGTTTCGCTTTTTCTATATCGTAGTAGTGGCTCAAATCTGTACTGATGACGATCCCGATCGTTGGGTCATCCAGCAGGTATTTGATTGCCTTTGCAAGATTTTCAGGCTCTTCTGCACCATAGACCAACTCCACGACAGAAACATCCGGCAGATACGATTTGATGAAAGGCATCTGTACTTCTGTACTATGTTCATGGTGGGCTTCAGGATTGAAACTCATGCCAAAGTCAGCCTTGAGCCTCTCTACCAATACTCTCTCTATCAGCATAGTGCCTAGAGGGGTTTGATAACTGTCAAAATCAGCAATACTGGTTCCATCGACATAGGCACGATGACTAGGACCTATTACCACAACTCTTTTGAGTACAGTATTGTTGGCAAGCAATCTGAATGCTATATTGGCAGTAAAGGCTGAATAGACATATCCGGCATGAGGAACGATCACGGCTCTGGGTGATTGCTGTAAAATATCATTCTCGTTCAACTGTTCATCCAAAATCTGATTGTAGTGGGCAATCATTTGATCGATCTCTTTTGCATCTGCCGGATAAAACTGTCCGGCGACAGCGGTTTGGCGTATACTCATTTCCAGACTCCTTCAATCTCTCTGTTGCATTTTGGACAATGCCCCTCCACGAGTTTATTGAGCGCTACCGTATAGCCTGTGCGGTCTATCAGAAGCTCACCGCAATCAGGACAATAAGTATCACCATGTACTGGGACATTGCCCAGATAAACATAGTGAAGGCCTGCTTTTTTCCCGATAGCACTGGCACGCTGAAGTGTCTCCAAACCGGTAAAATCATGATCTTTCATCTTGTAATCCGGATGAAAAGCACTCAAGTGCCAGGGGACATGCCGGCCAAGGTCATTGGCGATGAACTCTGCCATCTCGGTCAAATCCTTGTCACTGTCATTCTCACCTTCGATCAGCAGTGTCGTTACTTCGACCCAGATCCCTTCGGCGACCATTCTCCTGAGCGTATCCTTGACCGCCTCAAGTCCTCCCTTGAGTACTTTTTTATAGTAGGCATCATCCCAGCTCTTGAGATCGATATTGGCTGCATCGAGCCAGCTAGCCATATCTTTTACAATTTCTGAGGATTCAAAACCGTTGCTGACAAAGATATTTTTCAACCCCTTCTCTCTGGCGATCACGCCGATATCTTTGGCATAGGGATAGAAAATTGTCGGCTCATTATAGGTATAGGCAATTGACTGACACTGATGCTCAAGTGCCAGATCCACCATCTGCTCCGGACTCACAGTCACAGAGTCATTGACTTGATGCTCTTGAGAAATATCCCAATTCTGACAGAAGGGGCATTTGAAATTACACCCGACCGTTCCGAAAGACAAAGCCTTTGAACCCGGCAGTAGATGATAGAGCGGTTTTTTCTCTACAGGATCAACATTTAGGGCTACAGGGTGACCGTAGACCAAGTTTTTCAACTCTCCTGCTTCATTCTTATTTACGCCGCAGATGCCGACCTGCCCCTCTTTGAGCTTGCAGTAATGCTGGCACAAAAGACAGATAATGCGTTCTTTCTCTTTCTCTTTTTTATAATATTTCATATTTTTAGGTAAAGTCATTGTTAGTCCTTTTAATATAAACTTCTTTATAGTCATTGACTCAACTTATAATAACTCTTTTTGAGTAAAATGTCAATATTTGGGTTGAGTTTTTGATTAAAAAGGAGAGGCGACAAACAAGGAAATCATACAAAACAAGGAAAAACAGGTATGAAAAAATCGCCTCTCTAAAAGTAACGATTATCGGGAGTAAACAAGGAAAGTTTACAATTTGGACAAGGAGTAAAACAAACTCTCGACACCGTTTTGAAAGATTCCCATCTTTCATAATTGAATTATACTACCTCAGAGTAAATGGTTGAGAAACCAATCATAAACGAATGAATAACGCTAGTGTTTATTCTCAATCAAACCAGGAACTCTCTTTTCTTTTTTCCTGTGCCATCTTCCAGTAATGTGGATCGGTTTTCAGCCAATGTTTTACCGTATGCTCCAGATCAGGCCAGGTTTTAGCCAGATTGTTATACATCCAGACAAAATCACCCGGATCGGTGGCGAACAACTCTTCGAATGTGATATCCTTGTTTTTGTACTTGCCAAAGGTAATCTTCTCCAGCAATACAGGGGTTTGCGTCAAAGTCACCAATCTATCCACATCCCCATCGGCATTCTCAAGCAGGAGATCAAAGAGCAGATAGTGCCACAGTACATCACTCAATGCATCATGTGCTCTAATCTCTCCTATTCCCAGATTTTGCGCAACCTCTTTCTCTTTTTGATAAAGGCCATATTGGTAGCGAAGCGTCTGGAGTTTATAATCCTCCGCATCTTTGAGAAGATGTCTCGCACATTTATCAGTATCGATGCACTTCATCTTCAATTCCAATCCCTCATTTTCAAGCATGGCGATATCCAGTTCATTGCCGTGAGAGATGAAGTAGTTCGATTCGCTATTCTCTTTTTCCAGTGCCACATAGCTATCTGACTCATAAGGCCAATATTTATCCGCTATCATCTCCGGAGTGATATGGTGCACACCCATCGCTGAATAACTCATCTCAAGATCGGTATAACAAAGATCACTGAACGCTTCGATACTCTCTCCATCTTTTTT
>JAYEOH010000172.1:0-1765 GCA_034722775.1 Campylobacterota bacterium
CGAAGCGTAGCCACAAGGCAAACAACTCAACCTTATTTTATTGATTTGATTGAATAGATATATTTATATGGAGATATCTAAATGTTTAGGAAAAAGTTAGCATTGCTACTTGTGGTAACAGTGGCGGGATCTTCACTCTTAACAGGTGGAGAAGTGATTGGTTTATGGAGCATGGTCTTGGTGGCAGAGATCGTCTATACAAACATGAATTTGCTGCCTCCTATCAGATAAATCCGAGATTAAATATCAGGTTCTTTAATGACTGGACAAGCAGGGAGAGTTTTGCAGATGGCATTCACAGAGTAGAGTTTAACTACCAATTCTAACCAAAAGGAGAATATATGAAAAAAATTATTACACTTGCAGTGATATATCTTGCACTATTTATTGGAATACTTGAGGCTAAGGAGAAAAAGATGTCAGCACAACAGTATCTGCAAAGCGATGAAGTCATAGAGCATAAATATGCAGCAAACCATGTTCGTATTTATGGACAAGATAGCAGTAGAGGCAGATTTATTACGATTATTCCTTCGCTTGGGAGGGGAGTCGAGGACTATACCGAGGAGTTTGACTCAACTATTACGACCAGACTTGCAGAGGCTGGATATAGAGTGATACTTATCCAACCAAGAGGCATAGGAAAAAGCAGAGGTGACTTGACACCTGCCAATGCATCTATGAGTATGTTTGCCCAAGATATAAAAGCTGTACTAGATATAAAGAGTATAAAAAGTGCCGTCTTGATAGGCCATGCATTTGGCAATAGACTCGCGCGAACATTTGCTACTCTGTACCCATCTTATGTTGATGATCTAGTCTTGATGGCATCAGGTGGCAACTTTGAGATGGACAATCAGCAGAAATCATGCCTAAGGGGCTCTATCGATCCAAAACTAGAGAAAAAAGCACGACTAGAGGCGATAGATTGTGCCTTTTTTGCCAAAGGAAATGATCCAACAGTATGGCTAGATGGATGGTATGTAGATTTGGCACAAGCTGAAATCTTGGCGAGTGTAATGATAAATGGAGATTTTTTCAAAAAAGCTGGAGGCAAACACTTTTTGTTGCTGCAAGCTGCTGAAGACTTTATAGCCCCACCAGACAAATCAGGCAAAGTGCTCAAGGCTGAGCTTGGTGACCAAGTGACATATGTAGAGATAGCAAATGCTGGTCACGCACTTAGCTCTGAGCAGCCTGATCTTATCTCTAAACATATTATCAAATACCTAAGCAGAAGATAGATTTAGAAATGCCAAACTTTGAATTAAAAAATACTTTGTCTAAATTATGTATCTCTGAAATATTAATTAAATAAAAAGGAGGAGGTAGTAATGCCTACTCAAAAAAAATGGAAATTTAAAATGTGGATCACAGCGGCACTTCTGTTTCATATACTCGGTTTTGTATCTTCTATCAATGCAGTAATGACAGTACGGACATCCCAAGGAGCAATAGCTTGGGCAATATCCCTAAACACTATGCCATATATAGCTGTTCCGGCATATTGGGTACTAGGGAGAAGTAAATTTGATGGCTATTCAACTGCTAGGCAGTCATCAGATGCCAAAGTACAAGAGAAGCTAAGAGAACTTTATGATGGACTCAAAGAGTACACTATCGCAGCATCTGATCTAGCACCGGCAAGTATGGCTGCTGAGAAATTGACATATATTCCATATCTCAAAGGAAATGATCTAGATCTGCTGATCGATGGAGATGCTATTTTTAACAGTATTGTAGATGGTATTGATAAGGCACAAGA
>JAYEOH010000173.1:0-9204 GCA_034722775.1 Campylobacterota bacterium
AGCGTCCAAGAAACAGGGTTGAGCTTCAGCATGATGAAGAGTATATACGATGTAGAGAAGCAATATTGAGCTTTCTTTATGAAAAATTCGCTAAAGAAGATGAATAGAAAAGTTGAGACATCCAGAATGATTAAAAAATAATCATATAAAAGAGATATAATTGCTCATAAATGCCGTATAATTTCTCAAATTATTTATTTAGGAGAAAAATATGGCAGGATTTAAAGATTTAAAAGGACAAGGACATGCACCTACGCTGTTCATGGCTTTTTTATATTTTGATATGAGTTTTATGGTGTGGACGATGCTAGGTCCACTAAGTACAGAGATTGCCGAGGCATTGGCACTTACAGGTCATATTATGACAGCAGGGGAAAAAGCAACACTACTCTCTCTTCCTATATTATCAGGGGCTCTCTTAAGAATTGTTCTTGGTTTCGGTGTAGACAAGCTGGGTGCAAAAGCAACAGCACTTATGGCACAGTCGGTGGTCATTGCAGCACTTTTAACTGCTTACTTTATGGGTGAGAATATTACATACAATGCCTTGCTTATCGTTGCACTTGGTCTTGGTTTTGCAGGGGCATCTTTTGCTGTGGCTCTTCCACAGGCAGGACAGTGGTACCCGCCTAAACTTCAAGGTGTAGTATTGGGTATTGCGGGTGCCGGTAACATCGGTGTGGTAATCGACTTCTTGTTTGCACCTAAGATTGCTGAACTATGGGGATGGGAGTCTGTATTTTTAGTGGGTGCGGTTATGGCGATCGTAACTTTCATAGCATATGCATTTATAGCAAAAAATGCACCAGAGTCTGTCTATAAGGCCAGACCTAAGAAGCTTAGAGATTATGGAAAACTGCTAAAAGACAAAGATACATGGTGGTTCAACCTCTTCTATGCTATCTCTTTTGGTGGATTTGTAGGATTCGCAGGGTATATGAAAGTTTATCTTATGAATACATATCAAGCCGATATGTCTGCATTTGGTATTGATGTATTTGATGAATCAAATGTAAAAGTCATAGCTGGAT
This sequence comes from Campylobacterota bacterium, assembly GCA_034722775.1. Lineage (GTDB taxonomy): Bacteria > Campylobacterota > Campylobacteria > Campylobacterales > Sulfurovaceae > SZUA-451. The sequence continues at coordinate 1,032 of JAYEOH010000173.1, forward strand.
ACTTTGGGGCATTGACTATCTTTGCAGGCGCAGTACTCAGACCAGTAGGTGGAAATATTGCCGACAAGATAGGTGGAGTAAAAGCTCTCTACTTCTTCTATGGTTCAGTAGCCGTCTTTGTAACTGTTACGGCATTGGTTCCACTGCCATTCTTTGTTGCAATTGCAGTACTTTTCATAATCATGGCAAGTCTTGGTATGGCAAACGGTGCAGTATTCCAGCTTGTTCCGCAAAGGTTTGGTAAAGATATCGGTATCATGACAGGTATAGTTGGAGCAGCAGGCGGTTTAGGCGGTACAGCACTCATCAAAACACTTGGTTGGTCCAAAGGTGCATTTGACGGCTATATGATTGGATTCCTTATCTTCGCAACAGTGGTACTTGTAGCGATTGCAGGACTTAGTTTTGTAAAAACCAGATGGAGAACCACCTGGGGTGTAAATGCAGGTGGTATGATTTAATATATCCCGTAGGGGCAGACCTATGTGTCTGCCCTTGGCTTCATATTTATATTTTAATTTCATAATATCCAAAGGGTCAACACATAGGTTGATCCCTACGGGTTTGATTTCATATTATTTTAAATTGTGTCATAATCCTTATCATATAATTTAGAATACTTACAAAGGCACCCAATGTCCAAACAAAACATTCAAACATCAGGTTTCACTTTAGCAAAAGGTACTAAGCTCAAAGGGGATGACTTTTTTGAAGTTAAAGTAATGGAAAATATTACTGTGGCTGTGGTTTGTGACGGGGTTGGGTCTGCGAGTCAAGGGGCTGAAGCTGCCAAAAGAACTTCGAACTTCTTAGTTCATTCGTTAAAGAACAGGCCCAAGAGTTGGAGTATGGAAAAGTCTATTAGGCACTTCATCGAAAATATCAACAGGGTACTTTACTTAGAGTCTATGGAGGACTATGAGCGTGAAGAGTTGGTAACTACACTTACTATAGTCGTTATAGAGGGTGACAGGCTCTATGGTGCAAATGTGGGTGACAGTCGTATCTATTTGGCCAGGAACGGGCAATTTGCACAACTCTCTGATGATCATGCTATGGATGAAGAGGGTATGGATAATGTTTTAACTTCAGCTATGGGGCTGGAGGAGAGTATAGAGCCGTACTATTTTGAAAATAATCTTTTGGCAGGAGACCAAATACTTCTGTGCAGTGATGGACTTTATAATGAACTTACACAAGATGAACTTGCTGATGGAATAAAGATAGGTGCATCATTTTTAGTCAAAAAGGCTTCTAAACTTCATAATGACAAGCTCCCTGATGATACAACTGCTGTGGTACTTGAGATCAAAGAGCTTGACCCCAGATTGAAACTCAAGCAGAGTGATCTGATCATTCAGGAGTACTATAAAGTTGATGAAGTGATAGATGGCTATAGGCTTATTAAACCTCTCATACAGAACAACCGTACATGGCTTTGTGAGAACAAAGGAGTGCAGTATGTAATCAAATTTGCCCTGCCTGAGGCTAAAGATGATGAGACAATGCTTGATCTTTTCGTCAAAGAGGCTTGGATGGCAATACGCCTGAAAGCAGGTTTCTTTCCCAAGGCAGTTATCCCCAAAAAACGTACGCATCGTTACTATATTATGAATTTCATCGAAGGGGTGTCACTTAAAGATTTTACAGCCAAAAAACCGCTTTCAGTTGATATGGGTGTAGAGCTAGCAAGCTTTTTACTTAAAATGTCACAGTTTTTGACCAAGCTGGATCTGGTGCATGGAGATATCAAACCGGAAAATATTATCATAACCAAACGCAAAGAGAAGCTCATCTTTAAAATGGTGGATTTTGGAAGCATCACAGAAGCATATTCTGATATAACACGAGCCGGAACACCTTCTTACCTGGCACCGGAACGCTTTTCTCAAGCACCCATCACAGAGCAGACAGAACTATACGCTATAGGCGTGACACTCTATGAGGCACTTACCAGGAAATTTCCTTTTGGAGAGATAGAGCCTTTTCAGAATCCCTCTTTTGATAAAAATCCAAAACATCCCACAAAATACAATGCAATAATACCGGATTGGCTGGAAAGTATTATCCTGCGTGCAGTTGAGACAGATACAAATAAACGCTACCACAACTACTCTGAGATGCTTTATGAGTTAGACAACCCTTCAAAAGTAAAACCGTATTTTGACAAAAACATTTCGATTATCGAGAAAAATCCACTGCTCATTACCCGCATTGGATTTGCTGTATTGCTTGTTTTAAATATTATTCAGTTTTTGAATTGTTGACTATTTAGCCCTTCCGAACAACTTCACAATACCTCTAAAAAGCAAAACGACAAGATATAGAGCCAATGTAAACACCAGTGGGTGCAGTGCACCGATACCATAAGCCCCTGCTGTCGGCAGTGCTGTGATATGATCAATAGGATGGCTCAGCCACTCTTTGAAATGCATACCTATCGCTAAAAACAGAAAAATCCCAATAAAAATATAAAACTCTTTTTTCAAATTAAATTCCTTAACAATTCTATGGCATAATCATACCAAAATAATAAAAAATAATTCAAAGGTTTATAAATTATGATAAATAAAAGTAGTATTGAGAGCACTCTTGCAAAAGTAATCTATCCCGGATTCACTAAAGATATCGTAGCATTTGACTTTGTCAAAGAGATCACTTTCGATGATGATAAAGTATCTATTCACCTGGAGATCCCCTCTACTGCGGCAGAGATAGAAACTCAGCTTCGTGATGAGATCAGCAGTAGACTCTCTGCACAGGGAGTCTCTGAAGTCAATCTCACTATTGACAAACCTTCCGCACCAAAAGAGACAAGTTCGCAAGGAAAAAATGTACTTCCGGATATTCAAAACTTTGTGATGGTCAGCAGCGGCAAAGGCGGTGTCGGCAAATCAACTACTACAGTAAATATTGCTATTGCTTTGGCACAGCAGGGCAAAAGGGTTGGACTGCTAGATGCAGATATCTATGGACCAAATATCCCCAGAATGATGGGCATAGAGGGGGTGCAGCCTGTTTTTCTGGGCAAAAACATCAAACCCATTATGGCACACAATGTCCAGGTTATGTCTATTGGTTCACTGGTGGAGAGAGGTGCTTCTCTCATCTGGAAAGGAGCTATGGTCACTCAAGCCATAGAGCAGATGCTCGAAGATATCTTATGGGACAAACTTGATGTTCTGCTCTTTGACATGCCTCCGGGCACAGGAGATGCACAACTAGCCCTTGCACAGAGTCTGCCGGTTACTGCAGGGGTATGTGTCACTACACCTCAGAAAGTGGCTCTGGATGACACTATACGCAGTATGGATATGTTTGCACAGCTTCATATCCCTATCGCAGGTATTGTAGAAAATATGAGCGGTTTTATCTGCCCTGAGAGCGGTAAAGAGTATGACATCTTTGGAAAAGGCACGACTCAGCCTCTCGCAGATGCTTATAATACAGAAGTTTTAGGGGAAATACCCATTGAGCCTGCCATTAGAGAAGGAGGAGACAGCGGCCTGCCTATCACTATTTTGGCGCCAAACTGTGAAACCTCAAAGCGTTATCAGGAGATAGCTGCCAAACTTTGGAATACAGTACTGAAAGTCAACGAAGAGGGCGGTGTGAATAATGAGGAGATACAGCCTACTATTTTTTAGTAAAAGATTTTATTTGATTATCAAAATCCTCTCTGCATTCCATCTCGGAGAGAGGTGGAATGAGGGAAACCCTGGCTACTTAATGATGAGGATCTTCATCAAGATTAAAGAATTTTGTTCCCGCATAATACATTGCGATACAGAGTCCCAATCCGCCAAGAGAGATCATCATCTCTGTGCCGGACGGGAAGTAATGTATCCACTCCGGTGCAAGCTGATACTCTGTGGTTTTCATCATTTGCAGCGGTTTGAGCTGGCTATCGTGTACCAGGTTGTACCGCATAAAGAAGATACCTACCATACCGCTCAGCGATGCCCAGAAGAGCGCGACCGGTGATTTGCCCATATCTTTCAAAATCAAATAGAGCGGAATCAGCATTGCCAATATAACCTCTGCCCAGAAAGTCCATGAACCCAAAATGTGTATAGCAACTTCCGAACGGTCTGGCATACCGCCGTAAATATCTGTAAACATTTTCCATATAACAAAGAAAATGAGGATCGAAAGAAGCAGTGCCTGTATCTTCGCCAAACCTGTCAGCATCGTTTTCACTTTTTCAGGGAAATCGAGGTTGTACCTGAAGCCCATGATAATAAAGGCAATAAATATACCTGTGATAAATGCTGTCAGGATAAAGTATGTTGGATAAAATACCCCATTGGCAATCGGTCGTGCATTGAGGAAACCAAAGACTGAACCCAGGTTGGAGTGCGCTGCAAGACCTACCAGCAATCCGGTCAATCCGAATATCTTCGCCTTTCTCATATCACCTTTTAGTAAAAAGATAAATTCGATAATCATAAATGTCAGGTAGATACCATAAAGCGTACCCATCCACCAAATAGCGGAGGTAAGCCCGGGGGTTAAGACATTATAGATCAACATTGTAATAGGGTGGCCTATCTCTACCGCAATAACGGCAAACCCTGCCAAAATCGTAACGATCGAGCCAAAAATAGCCCGCTTGGAGATCAGCATATAATCTTTGAAGCCAAAGACATCACCTAGTGAACCGATGATGCAGAGTCCTGTTGAACTTACGACAAAGAAGATATAGACTGCCAGCAGCAATCCCCATGGGTGCTCTTTGGTGACATTATAGGCATGGTGTCCATGCATAAAAAAGAATGCAAGCCCCACGACAAATAGTGCCAAAAGCGCCAGCGTAATGACGGCAACCAATTTGTTTCTGGGTGTTTTTTCAAAATCGAGTAACTCTTTCATTCCTATCTTGTTGTAGGGGATCGTAGCAACAAACTCTTTTGCTTTGGCTATGATGCCTGTCTCTTCTGTTTTTTCTATTGTTTCTGCCATGTTGCGCTCCTTATGTCAGATAGTATAGTTTTGGTTTAGTACCAAGATGAGCTTTCAAAGAGAAGTGTTCTCTTGTTCTAAGCAGTTCACTGATCTCACTCTCAGGGTCATCAAGATCGCCAAAAGTTCTTACTTTTGTAGGACAGGTATTTTGACAAGCTGTTGTTGTCTCACCTCTTGCCAATCGAGTATCGCTACAGAAATTACATTTGTCAACAGTCATCGTTCGATCATCAACAAAACGAGCATCATAAGGACAGGCGACCATACAGTAGCTGCACAAGATACATTGATCCGGATTTACCCTTACAACACCATTTTCATCATAATAGGTTGCATTGGTAGGACATACAGCCTGACAAGGAGCCTCTTCGCAGTGTTGACACTGACTAGGCATAAAGGTTGCCGATACGATATCAAGGAGCGGCCATTCACCCTTGACATCATTGGCGCCAACCCATATTCTGTGCTTCTCTGCACCCATCTCTACACCGTTCTCCTCTTTACACGCAACTTCACATGCTTTACAGTTGATACAGTTTTTATAATCGAGAGCCATTCCATAACTTGCCATGACTACACCTTCCTTATTTCTACATTGGTTTCATGCATAGAGGCACCGCCGTAAACCGGCTCTATATGATCCTCTATCACTGCATTGTCATTGGCACCATTTTTATAGGCCCAGGTCAATGCTTCATTCTCTTCTCCAAATCCATGGACAAAAAAGACACTATTCGGCCCTATCTTTTCTGTAGGATACGCTTTGATTTGCACCTTGCCTATAGAGCTGGACACTTCTATCAAGTCACCAAATTTAATACCTTTATCCGCTGCTACTCTTCGGTTGATCCAGATATAGTTTTCCATCATCAAATCCCGCAGTGCAATATTATTTCTCGTACCACTTTGTGTGAATTGAGCATGTCGGCCTGTGAGCATTCGGAACTTACCGTCAGGAACGACAAAGTTGTACTCTTCTCTCCATATCGGCATGGGATCAATACCCTTCTTTCCCATATTGACGAGATTGCATTCTACTTTTTCGCTGGGGGTTTTTACCTTGCCTCCATTGACGCGGTAGGCTTTCTCTTTTTCAGGATAGTATTGATGCACATTCGCAGAAGTTTGTTTGAAATATTTATCCATATTCGGATAGTAGACTCCATGCTCTTCAAGTGCTTTAACCGCCTCTTCTCCGTAGATCTCTTCCACCATATGTCTGTTGGTCTCTTCTTGTGAATGCTCAAATGGCTTGCTCAAGTCAAATTCGGCATAGACTGCTGCTTCTCTCTCCGCTGCAGTCACCTTTTCACCCTCTTCGCCAAGATCAGCCAACTCCTCTTTGACATCATCATCATATTTTTTAGTGATTTCAAAGAGTGGTTTAGAGATTTTGTGAGTCAATCCTCTCATGATCTCCAAAACAGGTTTTGTCTCGAACATAGGATCGATGACTTTATTCCGCTGAGCTATCGATGGCTCAACTCCGCCAAATGTCTTGACCGGGTCTGTTCTCTCCATATAAGTACACTCCGGAAGTACTACATCAGAGTAGATAACTGTGTCGCTTGGCATAGTATCGATCGTCACAACCAGCTCCATCTTTTTGAGCATTTGGGCTGTTTTTTCACTATTGGGCATATTGATCATAGGATTATGTTTATAGATAAACATTCCTCTTGCCTTATAGGGCATCTTGTCTTCCAGGAATCGGTTTCTCCATCCGATCCAGGAACCGCCGCCGCTTACAACTGCACAATCAGCATAGCCGCTGTGTCCTTTACGCTCAACTTTCTCAACCGCTCTTGCTTCTGCTCTGGCATAGATAGGCTCCAGTGCTTCATGGCTGCCGAGTTTCAGTTTTTTTCCAAAAACCAATCCGCCTTTGGTATCGATACCGCCGCTGAGTGCCTGGAAGATTGCCATCGCTCGACGCAATTGGAAATCATTATTGGCAAAAGTACTTCTTCTTCCGGGATAATAGACCGATTTAGGAGCATGTACCATGAAATCTCTGGCAATTTGATAAATATCTTTTGCTCTTATGCCTGTAATTTTTTCTGCCCACTCCGGAGTGTATTTGTTTTCTATCACACTCTTACTATATTCATCAAACCCATTGAAGTTTGCAGCAACATACTCCTTATCATAAAGATCTTCTGTCAATACCACATAAGTGAGTGCCAGGACAAATGCCAGGTCTGTTCCTGGATTTATTGCCAGCCACTTATCGGCTTTTGCCGCTGTATTGGTAAATCGAGGATCTATACAGATCAATTTTGCCCCTCGTCCTTTGGTTCGCTTGAAAGCATCCATTGTGTCAGGTGTTACGATCGCTTCTGCTCTGTTGGCACCTGCCATGATGATGTACTCTGCGTTCTCTAAATCCGCTGAGGCATAAGCACCCAGTGTTACACCATAGCCGGATACAACCGTTTGCAGACAAAGTGATGCATGGTTGAGCCAATTGGAAGAACCGAACGCGGAAAAGAATGTTTTGAAAGTATGTTCTGCCATTCCTTCTCCTGCACAAAAGAGAAAAGAGGAGCGATTGTCTTTCTCCTCATCCAGAATTTTGCCCATACCAGGAAATTTATCTGTCCCGTTCCAGATCGCATCATATGCCTCTTCCCAGGAAACTTTTTTGAATTTGCCTTCACCCTTCTCGCCGACTCTGATCATAGGAAATTTCAAACGATCAGGATCATAAAGTGCCTGTATCCCTGCATTTCCTCTTGGACAAAGCATGTTTTTTGATTTTGGGAACATGGGATTGGGATTGAGTTTAGTCACCACTCCATCCTCTACTCTGGCTATAGCGGCACACTTGTTGACACACATTTCACAAAGTGTCGCTACCTCCTTTGCCTCTCCTGTTCCTGTCTTTGTCGTTACAGCTAGATCACCACTATCATTGTGTTTGTGATCAACTGCCAAAAGATTGGTAATTCCAACCGTAGACCCACCTACCACACTCAAAGCTACACTACCCTGAAGAAATTTTCTTCTAGATACTTCAACCTGCATAAGCACTCCTCCTTCTATAAAATCACTACTTAAATAGGAGTAAAAATCTCCTAATATAAATATATATTATACTATATAACAGTATTTCTTATGAAAGTTTGATTTAGATCAAAATTAACGGCTTTTTATAAAAATATGCTACTTTTGCCGTCAGTAATTCTTCACTAAAGCTATTTTAAGG